>NZ_JBSFMM010000214.1:0-18862 GCF_053599555.1 Streptomyces sp. NPDC000941 | reverse complement strand
CCGCTGCACCCATTGCCCCCGCCGATCGACGATCCGGACACGTTAGCCCACCTCAAGATACGTCGACACGATCGCCTCGGCGGCATCCTCCACGAATACCGACATGCAGCGTGACCTGCACGGATGAGAATTCCGGCAAGGGCAGGGCGAGTTGGGCTTGTTGGGTGATGGACGTGGGGAGTGGGCGGCATGGGGCTGCCTGCTCCAGGGCTCTGTGTGGGCGGTGTTCATTCTAGAAGGATTCGTACTCGCGCAGGGCATGGAGGCGGTGGCTCTGGTTCCAGATCAGGGTCCGGTCCAGCACCTCCCTATGAACCGGTCGCCCGACGGTCGTCGTCGGAGGCAGGCTCGGAGACTACGGTAAGCATGGGCGTGCCTTGAACACCGCCCGCACAGAGCACAAAACGCCGCCCCATGCCGCCCACTCCCCACACCCATCACCCAACAAGCCCAACTCACCCACCTGGAAGTCCACAGACGAGACCGGCTCGGCGGAACGCTCCACCAGTACCAGCACGCCGCCTGAGCTGCGCGGATGATTTATCGGCACCCGCAGTGTTCCTGCTCACCCAGATCGACAAGGGCTCGACCTACACCGACTTCCTGCCGTCGCTGCTGCTGCTCGGCTTCGCGATCGGCCTGAGCGTCTCCGCGGCCACCGACACCATCATGGACTCCTTCCCCGAGTCCGAACTGGGCGTCGGCGGTGGCGCCAACGACACCTCACTGGAACTGGGCGGCTCCCTGGGCATCGCCATCCTGGGCTCGCTGCTCGGCACCGCCTACAAGGACAAGCTGGCCGACCTGGTGGGCAGTCAGCTCCCGCACGACGCCCTCGACACCGTCAAGGAGTCGGTGGGCGCGGGCCTCGCGGTCGCCGAGCAGGTCGCCAAGACCCCCGGCGCCATGCCCCAGCAGACCCAGGCCCTGGTGGACGCGGTGCACGAGTCCTTCACCCACGGCGTGGCGCACACCAGCCTCATCGGTGGCATCATCATGGCCGTCGGCGCTCTGATCGTCTTGGCTGTCCTGTCCGGCTGCAAGGCAGCTGCCAAGCACCTCCAGGAGCGGACCGAAGGAGGCCCAGAGAAGCCCGGTGCCGACGAGGCCGCCGAGCAGCGATACGGCCGGCCCGAGCCCGACGCCGGAGGCGCCCGCCAGTTCCAGCACACCAATGCGGCGGCTAGCCGCGACGAGAGCGTGGGATCACGGCCGCGACGCATCGGTTGAAGGAGTCGAGGTCGCTGTTCACGTGGCTGGCCATCGCTGACTCGATCTTGGGAATCTGCACCACGTGACCGGTGGCCACGTCGACGGCGATCCGTTCGACACGGACAACGCCTTCGTAAGCTGGAAGATGAGGCGGATCAAAAGCCACCCGCCCCTCGACCAGCGGGAGAACCCTCATGGACGGCACGGTCACGGTCATCGACAAGGGAGCGGTGCGCATTCACAGCTACATGGCTCCCGACGACAGCCTGAACGTCACCACTCAGCTCATCGAGAGCCCGGCGAGGGTGATCGCCGTCGACGCCCAGTACTCCCTGGCGTATGCGGACGAGGTGGTGCCCTACGTGAAGGGGCTGAGCAAGCCGCTGGACCGGCTCATCGTCTCCCACGCCCACCCCGACCACTTCAACGGTGCCGCCCGCTTCGGCGCACCCGTGCACGCACTCGCCGCGGTGCGCGACCAGATCGCCGCCCAGGCCGACGGCCAGGACCCCACCGGCGCCGTCATCCCGTCCGTGGACATCACTCCCACCGCCGAGATCGTCCCGGGCACCGAGGTCATTGACGGCATCCCGTTCGTCTTCGAGGCCCACCACGGTGGCGAGGCCGCCGACCAGCTGGTGATCAAGCTGCCTGAGCAGGGCGTCCTGGTCGCGCAGGACCTCGTCTACCACGCCATGCACCTCTTCTTGGGCAACAACGACATCACCGGCTGGGCCAAGGCAGTGGACGACCTGGCCGCCCAGCCCGCGTACGACACCGTGTTTTGCGGGCACGGCCTGCCCGCCGGGCCCGAGGTTTTCGACGAGATGCGCCGCTATCTCGCGGACGCGGGCGAGCTGCTCGGCGACGACGGCGAGGCGTACAAGCAGGCGATCGTGGCTCGCTACCCTGCCTGGGGCGGCACGGTCCTGATCGACATCGGCAACCAGTACCTCTTCGGCGCGCCCCCCGCCTGAGCCGAACGTCGGAAACAGAGACAGCTGTGGCTCCGCTGCTCTCCCCCACCGAGTGGCGCGACTGCTGATCGCCGCAAGGCCGTCGAGAACACGTACGGATGGCGGCGGCACGCGGCTGCGCCTAGCCTGGAGGCTGCCGACCCCCCGAACTTCCGGAGGCGGACATGGATGACCTCCGCTACAAGATGATCATGGCATTGACCGCCGCGGACTTCGGCAACCCCCTCTGCGAGCAGGCGGCCGACATCTGCGCCGAGATCGCCAACCAGCACTGCACACAACTGCACGTCGCCGACCGAGGACCCCCCGACGCTGTGCCGGCGGTGACAGTTCCGCCCGGCGCCCGGGGACGGCCGTGAGCGCGGCGGCACGCCGGGGGCGGAAAGGACTCATGCGATGACCGCTGCTCTGCAACCGACGGTGGACATCCGCCGCAGCCAGGAACGGTACAAAACACAGCTCTCCTGGCTTGATTCCAAGCACTCCTTCTCCTTCTCGCACCACTACGACCCTCAGAACACCCACCATGGACTGCTGCTGGTCAACAACGACGACATCGTCACCGCCGGCACCGGCTTCGAAACGCATCCACACCAGGACATGGAGATCGTCACGTGGGTGCTGCAGGGATCACTGGTCCACCAGGACTCCACCGGTCACACCGGGCTGATCTACCCCGGACTCGCCCAGCGCATGAGCGCCGGGACGGGCATCCTGCATTCAGAGAAGAACGACTCCTGGCGACTCAAGGGCGCCAGCCCCCACACCGACCCCGTGCACTTCGTGCAGATGTGGGTCGTGCCCGACGAGGAGGGCATCACTCCCGGCTACGAACAGTTGGAGATCGACGATGCACTGTTGCACGGCGGCCTCGTCACCGTGGCCTCGGGAATGGACCGGCATGCCGACGCATCGGCGATCCGCATCAAGAACAAGTACGCCGGACTGCACGCGGCACGACTGAACCCGGGCGACTCGGTGCTCCTTCCCGAGGCGCCGTTCCTTCACCTCTTCGTTCCCCGCGGTACCGTCACGCTGGAGGCATCCGGAAAAATCGAAGCCGGGGATTCCGTGCGCTTCACCGCAACCGGAGGCCAGCGGATCACCGCCGACGAACCCGCCGAAATCCTCGTCTGGGAAATGCACGCCACTGCCGAAGGCTGGTAAAAGTCAACTCGGACTCATCTTTGCATCGGGTGTGCTCTAAATGCTGCCGTGAGAAGGGTCGGTGGCAGAAGCCACTTTCCAGCGCGAGCTTTGAAAGCGGATGCTCGCGACGAGCACAACGAGTCCGGCCGCTACTCCCACAGGAAGAGCTGTGGCGAGCGGGGCATGCAGTCCGTAGGCCAGAACGCCAACGTCGGCACCGATGACGACACTCGTGATCACACCAATACTGCCCGCAACGCTGAGCATCCGCTGAAACGGCTGTCGGCGCGGCGTCAACATGGCCACGGCCTGCTCGTGACCGGCCACAGCGACGAGCAGGTCGGCCAGTTCGGGAACCAGTTCCGCGTACATGGCGCGAAGTCTGGTGATACGGATATTGAACTGCCAGTCGTCAATAGAGATCTCCAGGCAGCGAACGAAGGTGACCACACCCAAGAACGCCAGCGACGACAGCACCAGAATGTAAAAGGTGGTCGTCCCTGCACCGTGCCCGGCGCGACCGTAGAACCCGAGAGCAATGAGGCCCGCCGACAGGGCGCCGAGGAAAATGCTGGCCCGTCCGTTGGCTTCGCTGATCGTGGCGGCGCGTTGCGTCTGCATGTTGTAGTGCTCGGTGGTCAACACAGTGATCCAGGCTGATGCGGCCGCGCCGGCGGCACTGAGCCGCAGTGGTTCATTCGGGCCCGGACCTGGCGGCTGTTCCGGGCAGGATTCGGTCATGGTTGAGTCAATCTGCCGTCCCTTTGTCCATCAAGCATCAATTCTTGCATGCAGCGAGAGTTTCAGGAGTGTGTTGCGCTGCGTGGCGTAGGCATCGATTCGAATCGTGGCCGCGCAGGACGGCTCCTGGTTTCCGGGAACGGCTGGTCAGTAGTCCAGCGCGACTTTGGTGCGCGCCGGGGGCGTGGCAAATGCTTTCGTGGGAAAGTTCCGGTAAGCGGGGAGCGACCGGTTTCGGCACGAAAGCCGGGCGGGAAAGGGGGCCGAGATGTCGGCGGCCGTGGCCCTGCGGCGAGGTTTGCGGCGGGGCCGGGCCGGCCGTTCGCGAGTCGATCCGTCGAGCGCGACCGGCACGAACCGGGCGGCCAGCGGGAGACGGGCACGGCGGCGAAGAGGGCCGGCTAACCGAGACACCGGGGCCCGAGCCGGTACAGGGGGCTCGATCATCGTCCACCTCACCGGGGCGGAGGGCTTGAACATGCCGTTCAACGCCTGGACCGACTGATCCGGCGCCGTGTTGATGGACGTGGTCACAGTAGTCTGAAGATGCGGCGCCGCGGTTCAGCGCCCGAGAGTCTCCGTGGCGGGACCGGTAGGCTGCGAGGTCGCCGGGAACGGCCACGCCGTCCAGGGAGAGAGCCACGACGGGATCCGAAGCCGAGGCCGAAAAGCAGATCCTCGGCCGCATAACGGAAATGATCAGCCAGGAGAAGGACCTGCGTGACCGCTTGGCGCAGGACAGCATCGACCAGTCGACCGAACACGCGCGCCTGGCCCGGCTGGAGGCCGAACTCGACCAGTGCTGGGATCTGCTGCGGCAGCGGCGGGCTCGGGTCGCCGCAGGTCAGGACCCGGAAGAGGCGGGAGTACGGTCGGCCTCGGAGGTGGAGGACTACCTCTCCTGACCGACGGCCGGCGCACCGGTGCAGGCAGCGACTGGGCGACGCGGAGCGGAGGGCGATCACCCTGTGGAGGGGGCGCCCTCCGCGCGTGCTCCTCACGAGTAATCGGCCGGCCGTGGATGCTGTGTGCGCAACGGCGGATGCCCCCTCGTATTTCGCACTTTTGGGATCACCGGGTCGGTGAACGGGTGTGCGTTGATGCGCTCGATCGGGTGACGCGAGACCGTACTGCTCAGGGGATATGACGGGAAGGCAGAAGCATCGGCGGTGTCTGTTTCACCCAGTTGAGAGTGATCCGTCGATGCTTCCAGTGGGCTGGATACCGCCGTCCTTATCCGTTTTGCTGGCTGTCGGCGCCGCCTCCACCCGCAGATCACCCGGACCAGCCGCCTGAAGGCCACCTCCGTACTGCACGAACTCCCACCCCCACGCACGGGCAAGAAGCACCCGGGGCCCACGCCTGGGGACACCCACCGATCTCTCCCAGCTGCTGGACCGGCACCGAACCAAGGTCCACCGCTACGGACGCATCGACACCGTTTTCCTGGCCGAACGGACCTGCCTGCGGTACGGCTCCTTCCATACTCAGCCCGTCAGAGTTGTCCTGGTCCGGGACAGCAACTGCGGGCCCGGCACGAGCCGGGACCGCGGCTACGGTGCCGCCCTGGTCACCACCGCCCTCACCACACCGGCCGAACAGATCGTGGAACGCTACGCGTCCCGGCCCGCGCCCGGCCGGCTTCGGCAACTGCTGGGTGGTCGCCGGGATCGTGGTGACCCTGCCGTTCCTGGCCAGGCCGGTGTGCCTGCCGGTGCTGGCCCGGCTGTGGCGTCCCCGGCACACCGGGAAGATCGCCTTGGCCCGCGAAATGGCCGAACGGATCGCGGCCCACTTCCCCGACCGCACCGTGCACACGGTCGGGGATGCCGCTTACGTCGGCGAACACCTCCGCGGCCTGACGACGTCCGTCTCCTGGACCAGCCGGCTGAAGGTCACCTCGGTGCTGCACGAACTGCCACCACCGCGGACCGGGAAGAAGGGAAGCCCGCGCACCAAAGGGGCCCGGCCGGGCACTGCGGCGGAACTCGCCCGGCTGGTGGAGTGGCGGCGCATCAAGGTCCGCCGCTACGGACGTACGTCCCCGGTCTTCCTCGCCGAACGTATCCGCCTGTGGTACGGCTCCTTCCACACCCGGCCGATCCGGGTCGTCCTGGTCCGGGACGAGCGCTGCGGGCCCGGCACCGGGCTGGACCACGGCTACGGCGCCGCCCTGGTCACCACCGACCTGACCAGCCCGACCGAGGAGATCGTAGAACGCTACGCGTCCCGATGGGAGAATCGAGACGGCCTTCTTCGACGCCCGCCAGACTCCCGGTGTCGGCGAGGCCCGCAACCGCACCCGGCCGGCGGTCGAACGTACCGTACCCTTCGGCCTGTTCACCCTGACCGTGGTGATCCTCCGGTACACACTCGCCGGCCACCAGCCCACCGCTGCCGCCGAACACCGGTCCCGGGCCCGCTCGTACACCACAAAGACCCAGCCCTCCTTCGAGGACATGACCGCCAAACTCCGCCGCGTCATCATCGCCCACCGTTTTCGCGGCCCACGCCCTCACCAGGCAACACCCCAAGAAATCCACGCCGTCCTCACCGCCTGGGCCGCCGCCGGAACATGACCACCCAGAACCGCGAAACACGAGATGTCCGGGCGACTTCCGCCCGCGCCCTGCCCCTCCTGGTTCTCACTCGAAAGTGTCTCGCACACGCATGTCCTGTGCCGTTCAGAAACCCGGGACGCGGCAGATCAGGCCGCATACCTGTACTCCCTGACCAGACGTGGACGTGGACTTCAGGGTTTCGATGTCTTCGGCTACGAGACCGCGTCGAAGGATCCGGTGTATTCGCTGTCCCGGTCGCGAAACAACAAGGGCAGTGGCACCAGGCTCATGCCGCGGCGGGGATTCTCCCGCGCCGGCCGCAGTCCTTCAAGGCTTCCGCTGTCGGTGGCCGGCCCGGCTTGCTCCTGCCCTACCTGACCGAGGACTTCTTGGTCGACAGGCCGATGCCGCCGGCTCGGCACCACCGTCTTCTGCGGCCTGTGCTGCGACACCAGGAGCTGCGTCCTGGCCGCGCCAAAGGTCTTCCGCCAGCGCGGCGAGGACGACATCGCCATCCTGCTCGACCCCGAACCCGCCGAGGACCGGCATCCGGCAGCCGTGCTCACCCCGCGGGGCCGGCGCCGAGGGCGTCCTGGCTGATCGGCGCGGCGTGCGCTACCCGTATCTCACGCCCGGCGGCCTGACCGGTCGGGTGGGGTGTTGCACTGGCTCGGCTCGGAGGCGTACGGGACTTCAAGTAGCAATGCCGTCAACGCCAGACGGACCATCCTGCAGGGCACATGGGCCGCGTGGTGATTCCCTCGTCCTGTACGCGGCCTTTAGGTCACCTGGCGGCGATGCCCGCGCAGGGGGCCTGCGTCAGGAACCGGCCGCAAAACACTCCCCCTGCGCTATGCCGCCGACGACACCCCGCTGCCCGACGGCCAGACCGTCACGCGCGCACTACTGTGCCGGTCGTTCCACCGCCATAATGACCGCCCCCGGCCAGGCTGTCGGCGGGGCCTTCCGGCTCGGGCCGATCGGACTCACCTGGCCCGACCTGCCGCGGCGGCCGCCGCGGAGCGGCCGGCCCTTCGGCCGAACACCGACCCGGCGGTCAGCCCGGAGCCACCCGGATAGTTGAAGTAGAAGAGTCCGCCGACGAGTTCTCCCGCCGCGTGCAGTCCTGGGACGGGCCGTCCGCGGGTGCCGAGGACGTGTGCGTCGGGGTCGATGCGCAGGCCGCCGAAGGTGAAGGTGATGCCGCAGGTGACCGGGTAGGCGGTGTAGGGAGGTGTGTCGAGGGGCCGGGCCCAGTTGGACTTGGGCGGCTCGATGCCCTCGGTACGGCTGCCGTCCTTGACCGTCGGGTCGAACGGACCGTCGATGATGGCGGCGTTGAACTCCTGGATCGTCGAGGCGAGTCGGTCCTCGTCGATGCCGAGTTCCCGAGCCAGCCCGCGCACCGTGTCGGAAGTGACTCTGGTGACGTCCTTCGAGGCGTACTCCTCGGGGCGCAGCAGCGGTGCGGCGTTGGCGTCGAAGATCTGGACGGCGGTGCCTGTGGGCTGTCGGAGGATTTCGGCGCCGTACTTGGCGTAGGTGTAGTTGCGGAAGTCCGCCCCCTCGTCGATGAAGCGGCGGCCGTCGGTGTTGACGACGATACCGAAGGGGTAGCCGCCACGGGTGAGTTGGTTGGTTTGCTCGCGGTCGCCGGTGGGCCGTGCCCCGGCGTCCCAGGCGACGGCGTGGCAGCCGCTCCAGTGGCCGTGCGGCTGGGCACCGGCGTCGAGGGCCATACGGATGCCGTCGCCCGTGTTGTGAGGGGTGCCGCGGACCAGGGCCAGGTCCCAGCCGGGGCCGAGGTGGGCGGCGCGCATCTGCGGGTCGGCCTCGAAGCCGCCGGTGGTGAGGACCACGGCGCGGGATTCCAGCACGTCTCCGCAGGCGAGCACCACTCCCTGGACGGTGCCGTCGGATGCCGTTACCAGGCGGGCGACAGGGCTGTCGAAACGCATCTGCACGCCTGTGCGTTCGGCGGCCGCCAGATGCTGCTCGATCATCCCTTTGCCGCCGCCGGCCACGCCGACCGCCAGCCCGCCCCAGAAGCGCTGACGGCCGTCCGCCTCGTACGCCTGCCGGTGGTACATCAGCTCGAACCGCAGGCCCAGATCGCGCAGCCAGTCCATGGTTGCGCGGGACTCGCCGACCAGAACCCGGGCGAGGTCGGCGTCGGTGCGCCCGCGCGTCACCCTGACCATGTCGTCGAGGAAGTCGTCGTCGGTGTAGGGGGCGAGGTCGGTGAAGGGGAATCGGCCCTGTGCGTCCGGATCCACCAGGGCCTTGAGGTCGGCGAGACCTCCATGGCTGGTGCGCATGGCGCCCGCGGTGAAGTAGGAGTTGCCACCGGCCCACTGCCGTGGGGCCTTTTCCAGTACGAGGACCCGGGCTCCTTCCTGTCGGGCGGACTGCGCGGCGCAGAGGCCGGCGTTTCCGCCGCCGACCACGATGACGTCCCAGGGTGCTGCCATGGGTGCGAGTGCTCCTGATCATGAGTAGGGGCCGGTCCGGAGGACGTCCTCCGGACCGGCGCGTCCGGGTCTCAGCCGACGGCGGCCACGGGGTCACGGTCCGTTCCGGCCGCTACCGCCGAATCCGCCTCCACGGGCTTCATGCCGGGTCCGGAGGCGGTCTGCGGCTCGGGGGTGTCGTCGGCCCCGGGAGCAGCGCAGTACGGGATCTCGCCACGGAGGACGGCTTTGGCGCGCTCTTCGTCGAGCTGTCCCTCCCATTTGGCCACCGCCAGGGTGGCGACGCCGTTGCCGACCACGCTGGTCAGGGCGCGGGCCTCGGACATGAAGCGGTCGATGCCGAAGATGAGCGCCAGGGCGGCGACAGGGACGTGGGGGACGGCGCTGAGGGTGGCGGCCAGGGCGACGAAGCCGGAGCCGGTGACGCCGGCGGCGCCCTTGGAGGTGAGCAGCATGACGGCGAGCATCGACAGCTGCTGGGTGAGGCTGAGGTCGATGCCGAGGGCTTGGGCGAGGAAGACCGAGCCCATGGTCAGGTAGATGGCGGTGCCGTCGAGGTTGAAGGAGTACCCGGCGGGCAGCGTGATGCCGACGACGGGCTTGGAGGCGCCCGCGTGCTCCAGCTTGGCCATCATGCGCGGCAGCACCGGCTCGCTCGACGAGGTACCCAGGACGATCAGCAACTCCTCCTTGATGTAGCGGAGGAAGGGCAGCAGGCGCAGGCCGTTGATGCGCATGACCGTGCCCAGGACGACCAGGACGAAGAAGAGTGCGGTGAGCCAGAAGGAGCCGACCAGCAGGAAGAGGTGGCGCAGGGTGTCCAGGCCGTAGTTGCCGATGGTGAAGGCCATGGAGCCGAAGGCGCCGATCGGGGCCAGTCGCATGATCCAGCGGATGAGCGTGAACAGGACCTTGGACAGCTTCTCGATGCCTTGGGTGAGCCCATGCCCCGACTGGCCGGCGGCGCTCAGGCCGAAGCCGAACAGCACCGAGACCACCAGCACCGGCAGGATCTCGTGACCGGTCAGCGCGCTGATCAGGGTGTCCGGGATCATGGCGAGGACGAACGCGGCGAAGCTCTCGTGGCTGTCGGTCGCCTCCGGCGGCAGTCCCTTGGTGGAGAGGGTGGAGGGGTCGACGTGCAGTCCGCTGCCGGGCTGGACGACGTTGACGACGACCAGGCCGATCACCATGGCGACGGTGGTCAGCACCTCGAAGTAGATCAGTGCCTTGAGGCTGACCCGGCCGACGGCGCGTGCGTTGCCCATGGAGGCGATGCCGTGGACGACGGTGCAGAAGATGACCGGCGCGATCATCATGCGGACCAGGGCTATGAAGCCGTCGCCCAGGGGTTTGAGCTCGGCTCCGAAGGACGGCCACAGCCAGCCGGCGGCGGCCCCCGCGAGGACGCCGATCAGACACTGGACGTAGAGCAGGGACAGCAGTCGGCGGATGCGGCGGCGCGGTGGAGCGGTGACGGTACCCGGGGCGGCGTCGTTGCGGCTCATGCGGGGCGTCCTTCCAGGACGGGAACGAGAAGTTCGGCTCGGGCGATGCGGCGGGCGGCTCGGTGGAGCAGCACCGTGGGGGACGCGCCGTCCGGAGCGGGGACGGCTTGGGCGGTGATGACACCTGCCGGGGTGCCCAGGCGCAGCGTGCCGTCGGCGGTCTGCCGGGCGACGCGGTGGGCGAGGGTGCCGGGGATGGCGGCTGCGGTGGCCAGGGCGACGGCCGAGGTGAGACCGATCGCCGGGTGGGGTGCGTGCATGGAGACCATGCGCACGGCCAGGTCGTACTCGTCCTGTCCGACCAGGGTGCCATCGGTGGTGCGGTACGCAACAGGTCGTGCGACGACGCCGACCTTCGGCACCGCGTGGCTGACGGGGTCACTCTCCTCGGCCAGACCCATGGCCAGGGCGGCCTGACGGCGCAGCGCCGTGAGCGCGGGCACCGCCGCGGCGAACTCGGCGAGGGACTCGGTGCCGTCGAGGCCGAACGCCTTGGCCTCGAACAACGCGGCCGGGGCACCGGCGTCGACCAGGGACGCCTCGACCGGACCGGTGGGCCCGGTCAGGGTGTCCAGGGCCCGGCCGGTCGGCAGGGCCCGACCGGTGGTCGTACCGGCCGGGTCCTCGAAGCCGAGCAGGACCGGCACACCGAGTGCGGCGGTGCCCGGCACCGCGGCCTCGCCCTCCTCAGGGGCCGTGCCGCCCGGGGTGGGGATGGCGCCGGTGAGCCGGGCCCTGGTGTTGACGTTGAGCATCCGCACCGTGGTGGAGTCCGACGTGATCGGCACCAGGCCGTGGTGGACGGCGTACAGGGCGACGGCGGTGGCGCAGTTGCCGCAGTTGCTGGTCCACTCCACGCGCTCGTCACCGATACCGACCTGAGCGAAGGCGTACTCGACGTCGATGCCCGGCTCGGCCGACGTCCGGACGATCGCGGCCTTGGAGGTGGTGGAAGAGGCGCCGCCGACGCCGTCGATCTGGCGGGGGTCGGCGGCGTTGTAGGCGGCGAGCAGCAGGGCGTCGGCGTCCACGCCGGTCGCCACCACGTCGTGGTGGTCGAAGATCCAGCACTTGCTGGTTCCTCCGCGGATCATCTCGCCCTGCAGACGCAACACAACAGACTCCTCGTGGAAACCCCGACGGCACTTCCGTGCGTGGTGTGATCCACAGTGGGCGCGGAGAGAATGAAGTACAATCTCGGAAATCTGCATGGGTATTAAGCTGAAGTTAACGCTGGAGGTGGCGCGGTGCTCGACGTCCGACGCATCCTGCTCTTCACCGAGGTCGCCCGGCGAGGCTCGGTCACCGCGACCGCGCGGGCTCTGAACTACACACCGTCAGCGGTGTCCCAGCAGGTCAGCCGCCTGGAGGCAGAGGCTGGGCAGCCCCTGCTCGAGCGCCATGCGAGGGGTGTCACACTCACCGACGCGGGACGCGCCCTGGCCGAGCGCGGGGAGCGGATCGAGCGCGAGCTGACGGCCGCGGAGAACGAGCTCGCCGATTTCGCGGGGCTACGCGCGGGCACCCTCCGCATCGGAACCTTCCCCACCGTCGGCGCCTCCCTCCTGCCCCGGGCCGTGATCGCCTTCCGGGAGGCACACCCCGATGTACGACTCACGGTGCGCAGCGCCCGCATCGCGGGCCTGTGGGCGATGCTGGAGAACCGGGAAATCGAAATGTCCCTTATGTGGGACTACGACTGGAACCGCATCGACCGCGAGGACATCGCCGTCACCACCCTCGTCGACGACCCCCCGGCCCTCCTCGTCAGCAAGGACCACCCCCTCGCCGGCCGCCCTTCGGCCGCCCTCGCCGACTTCGCGAACGACCCCTGGATCACCCGCGCCGACCACCACCCGGTGGCCGAGGCCCTCGCCCGCAGCTGCCACGCCTCCGGATTCGAGCCACAGATCGCCTACGAAGCCCACGACTACCAGGAGGCCCAGGCCATGGTCGCCGCCGGGATCGGCGTCGCCCTCGCCCCAACCCTGGCCCTGGAAGGCATCCGTGGCGGCGTCAGCGTCCTGCCCCTGCAGCCCCCCGCCCCGGTGCGTCGCATCCTCCTCGTGCGCATGAGCGACCACGCCCTCACCCCCGCCGCCCAAGCCTTCGCGGGCTTCCTGCGCAACAGCGCCGCAGTCGGCGGGGCGTCATGACATAGACAAAGCAGCACCAATCCAACATCCGCAGATGTGGACCTGCGCGACTCCGTCCCTCGATTTACCGACGGCGTGTGCATGTCTTTCCTGGGCGTCGGGGGTGATCGACCTTGAGTCGGCGAAGTGGGTGCGGCCTGTGGTGCCCTCGTGTCGTCCGACCAGCCCTCGTCCAGATCGTCGGAGGCATCCAGCTCAGGAGCCTCGGCTGATTCGTCTCAAATCAACCAGCAGGCGTGGATCCCGGAGAGCAGGTCCTCGAGGAGGCCCGGGACCGGACGAGCGGGATCGAGCGGTGTCAGGCGGATACCCAGGCCCATCGAGGCGAGCCCTGGGGCCTCGGTCGCGTGTTCCTGGAGCAGTGCTTCGACCGTCAGTTCCTGCCGGCCATCAAGCGCACGACAATCCCTCGGGCAGGACGGCCCTGGTTCCGATGGTGAAGAAGACCGGCACAATCACCAGGCCGCAAAGCACCCTGCTGAGATCCGACTGTGGCTCGCCGACAGCGGATACGCGTCCGCCGACGCCTTCGAGGCTCTCGAATGGCAGCCCGTCTCGCCACCCCAACCGGCCGGACTCAGTACCGGCAACTGAGTCCACAACCTCACCACCGAGCCAGCTGACCATAGGAAATTCCCAGCTCACAACCGGTGAAGCCAGCCTGAAGCGCTACGGGCCGTCACACGTCCAGCGCACCGCCCTTGCGGGCGACACCGCCGAGCCAGGCCAGGCTGGGCTTGGGGGTGCGCTCGAACGTCTCCCGGTCGACGGTGATCAGCCCGAACGTCGGTGCCCAGTGGCCCCATTCGAAATTGTCCAGCGCCGACCAGTGCAGGTACCCGCGCACGTCGACGCCGTCTACGACGGCGTCGTGGAGGTGGCGCAGAGCCTCCGTGGTGTAGGCGATGCGGCGCGCGTCGTCCGCGGTGGCGATGCCGTTCTCCGTGACGAGCAGCGGGATCGCCCCCTCGGTGGCCTCCCAGGCGTGCCGCAGCGCGATACCGAGGGCGTCGGGCCGGTACGCCCAGCCGGTCAGGGTGTTGTCGGAGCTCTCGGGCGCGGGCACGATCCAGTCCCTGTCCACGAGTTGACTGGTGTACGACTGCACGCCCAGGAAGTCGTCCCCGCGGGCCCCGTGGTGGTAGAGGTCCTCCCACAGCCACCGCAGTTCGGCGTGCAGCTCCTCGCTGCCGGGAACGGGGACCAGCGCCTGCTGCGCCACCGTCCAGCCGACCTTGGCCGAGGTGTGTTCGCGGACGACGCCCACCGCGGCCCGATGGGCCCGTACGAGGATCTCGCCGATCCCGGGGTCGGGGCTCGGCATCCGGACGTCCGCGCCCAGGTTGATCTCCACTCCGTCGGCCGCGAGTTGCGCCATACGGGTCATCAGGTTCAGGATATTCGGCTCGTTGATGGTACAGACCCAGTTGACGTCCTGGAGGATCGTGCAGGCCTGCTCCACGTACCGGGAGAACCGGTCGACGGCCTTCGGGCCCGTCCAGCCGCCCTCGTCGGCGAACCAGCGGGGGCTGGAGAAGTGGTGCAGGGTGACGACCGGTTCGAGGCCGAGGCCGCGCGCGGTGTCGATCATGCGCCGGTAGTGGGCGAGTTCGGCCCGGGAGAACTCCCCGGGCTCGGGTTCGATGCGAGCCCACTCGATGCCGAAGCGGTAGGCGTTCAGTCCTGCGCCGGCCAGCAGCCGCATGTCCTCGCCGTAGCGGTGATAGCTGTCCAGGGCGTCGCCGCTCGGCTCCAGGAAATCCCGGCCCTGGTGCTCCATCCGCCACCAGTCGCTGTTGGTGTTGTTGCCCTCGATCTGGTGCGGTGAGGTGGAGGCACCCCACAGGAAGTCGGGGCGGAGGGCGGGCATACGGGTCATCGGGTCGCCTTCAGGATCGCGGCCAGGTCGTCGGCGGTCACGGGGACGCCGGGGAAGTGCAGGTACTGACGGGCCGGGATGGAGGCGACCATGAACGCGAGGTCGCTGTCGGCCTCGGCCTGCGCCCGCTGCTCCGCCGTCGCCCCCGCCATGACGGCCTCCGTGAGCAAGGGGCCGACGACCGGGTGGGCGAACCAGTCACCGATGGCGGAGTCGAGGGACAGGACAATGGCGTCGGCGTCACCGGCAACGGTGACGGTCTGCTCGGCGACGACGTGCGCGGCGCTCTCGCCGATCTGGACGGTGTACGCGCCCGGGGCAACCGTCCAGCGGCCGCCTTCGATGTCATAGTGGGCGAAGGCGCGGCGCCCCAGCGGGAGCTCGACGGTACGGGACTCCCCGGGGTCCAGGGCGACCTTGGTGAACGCCCGCAGTTCGCGCACCGGGCGGCGCACCCGGCCGGCGGTGGTGGCGACGTAGACCTGGACGACGTGCTTGCCGGCCCGCTCACCGGTGTTGGTCACCCGCAGCCGGACGACGGCGCTGTCGTCGCCGGTGACGTCGACCGACAGCTCACCCGTCTCGAAGGTGGTGTAGCTCAGGCCGTGGCCGAAGGGATAGCGGACGGCACGGCCGACGGTCTCGTAATGGCGGTAGCCGACCATCACGCCCTCGCCGTAGCGGGCGTGGCCCGCCTCGCCGGGGAAGGTGAGGTAGCTGGGGCTGTCCTCCAGGCGCAGCGGGATGCTCTCGGCCATCCGGCCCGAGGGGTTGACGGCACCGGACAGCACGTCGGCGAGGGCACCGCCGGAGGCCTGGCCGAGCAGCCAGCCCGCCACGATCGCGTCGGCCTCGTCATGCCAGCCCTCCAGGGACACCACGCCGCCGGAGGAGAGCACGACCACCGTGCGCGGAGCCACGGCCGCCACCGCGCGCACCAGTTCCACCTGGTCGGCGGGCAGGTCGAGGCGCTCGCGGTCGCTGCCCTCGGTGTCCCCGCGCAGGCCGACGAAGACCACCGCGACCTCGGCCTCGCAGGAAGCCCGTACGGCTTCCTCGCGCAGCGCCTGGGCGTCGCCCGCGCCGTCGGTCGTGAACCCGGGCGCGTACGTCACCGGGTGGCCGAGGGCCTGGATCGCCTCCAGCGGGGTGTCGACGCGGGTGGCGTTGATCTGGGAACTGCCGCCGCCCTGGAACTGCGGGCGGGCGGCGAACTCGCCGATGACGGCGAGCCGTACCCGGTCCGCGAGCGGCAGCGTGTACTTGTCGTTCTTCAGCAGGACGACGCAGTCGGCGGCCAATTCCCTTGCGAGAGCGTGGTGTTCGAGAGGAACCCCCTCGCCGACCAGGGACGGGGAAGCCAGTTCGGTGAGCGCGACGACCCTGCGCGCGCTCGCGTCGACGACGGACTCCTCCAGGACACCCTGACGCACCGCCCGCTCGATCGCCGCGTCGTTCGCGGCGTCCGGACCGGGCATCTGCAGGTCGAGGCCGGCGGCGAGCGCGGCGACCCGGTCCCCGACGGCGCCCCAGTCCGAGACCACCGCGCCCTCGAAACCCCACTCCGTGCGCAGGATGTCGGTCAGCAGCCATCTGTTCTCGGTGGCCGGGACTCCGTTGAGCCGGTTGTAGGCGGCCATGACGGCGGCCGGGCGCGCCTCGGTGACGATGTGTTCGAAGGCCGCCAGGTAGATCTCGCGCAGGGTGCGCTCGTCGACGTCGGCGCTGACGCGCATCCGGTCGGTCTCCTGGTTGTTGGCAGCGAAGTGCTTGACGGTCGCCCCCACGCCCTGACCCCGCAGGCCGTGCACGAACGCGGTACCCAGCACGCCGGAGAGCAGCGGGTCCTCGGAGTAGTACTCGAAGTTGCGCCCGCACAACGGGGACCGCTTGATGTTCACGCCCGGTCCCAGGACGACTCCGACACCCAGCGCGCGAGCCTCCCGGCCGATGGCCGCTCCCACACGTGCGGCCAGCTCGGCGTCCCAGCTCGATCCGACGGCGACCGCGGGCGGGAAGCAGGTGGCCGGCTCGCTCGCATGGAAGCCCACATTGTCGGCGCCCTGCTTCTGGCGGCGAATGCCGTGCGGGCCGTCCGTCAGCACCATCGCGTCGAGTCCCGCCCCGGCGAGCGGCTGAGTGGACCAGAAGTCCCCTCCCGAGAGCAGGGCCACCTTGTCCTCGAGGGAGAGAGCGGCAGGATCGAACTGCTGCATGTGCGCCACCTAAAGGTCACAGAAATGTTTCGGCGTTGAAAATCTATCATTTAAAAAAATTCAGGGCTAGCCTGCGCGCTGGGAGCACAAGGGCTCCACTCGTACGAAAGGCCCGGGGTGCCGCATGACACTCAACGTCGAGTCACCACACAAGGAAGAGGAGTCCGGCAAGGCCGGCTTCAGCGCGAGGTTCGCACTGATCCTTATCGCACTGCTGTGGGCGTCCCAGCTGAACGGCCTGATCGGCCTGATGGGTTCGAACGCCCAGGCCGAGATCGCCATCCACTACCACACCACCCAGATCGCCTGGTTCAGCCAGATCGGCCTGCTGGTCGGCGTCTTCTCGACGCCGTTCATCGTCAAGTCCGCCGGGATCTTCGGCAAGAAGCGGGTGCTGGTCATCATCACCGCGCTCGGTCTGACCGGTGACCTGATCGCCGCCTTCTCGACGAACTTCGAGACCCTGCTCGTCGGCCGTGCCGTCGCGGGCTTCTACGGCCCGTCGCTCGCGCTCGTCTACGCGCTGACCCGTGACGTGTTCCCGCCCAAGCTGGTGGGTCCTGCCAGCGGTTTCCTCGGCGGCGGTATGGGTGTGCTGGCGCTGGGCGGACCGTTCCTGTCCGGCTGGATCCTCGACGACTTCGGCTACCAGGGCGTCCTGTGGTTCATGGTGATCGCCACCGGGATCAGCCTGCTGGCGCTGCTGTTCGTGGTGCCCGAGAGCCAGGTGCGCGAGCCGCGCGCCCCGATCGACTGGGTCGGCGGCATCCTGCTGGGCGGCGGCCTGACGTCCATTGTCTATGGCGTCGGCAAGGGCGAGGGCTGGGGCTGGACCAGCGGCAACACCGTGGGCTTCATCGGCGGCGGCCTGCTGACGGTGGTCGTCTTCGTCCTGGTGGAGCGCAAGGTCGCCCATCCGATGTTCCCCATCACGCTGCTCGGGCGCCGGCGGATCTGGTCGACGTTCCTGGTCACCGGCATGATCATGGGAGCCGTCTACGCCAACGGCACGGTACTGAACCTGCTCGTCCTGATGCCGAACATCCCGGGCCTGTCCGACGGCCTGGGCTGGACAGCCACCAAAAACGCCTGGGTCAGCGCGCCCAACAGCGTGCTCCTCATCGCGGTCTCCGTGGCGACCGGTGCCCTCGTGCGGCGCATCGACTCGCGCATACTGCTCGCGATCGGCGGCGCGCTGACGGCAGTGGGAATCGCGCTCATCTCCCAGTACCACTACAGCGTCGCCCAGCTCATGTCGCTCGGCGTGATCAGCGGTGTCGGCATGGGCATGGTCGTGGCCCTGATCCCGATCATGGTCATCGAGTCGGTCAAGCCGGAGGAGCAGGCGATGGGCAACGGTGTGCAGAACATGATGTCAGGCGTTCTGCAAGGTGTGCTGACTCAGGTGGCGTTCGTCGCCGTCGCACAGAACAGCCACGTCATGAAGGGCACCGCTTTCTACGTCGACGACAGCTTCACCAAGGGGTTCCTGCTTTTCGCCGGCGTGATCGCGGTCGGCACCCTGCTCGTGGCGCTGATCCCCAAGGCCAAGAACCTTGACGAGGCGGAGGTCGGCCAGGCGGCCTCAGCGGCCTGAGTCCTCCGGAGCCACTCTTCCCCGCGAAGCCACGCGGCCGACTCCCCCCAACGTCGGAGTCGGCCGCGGCGCCATGTCATGACGGTCGTCCATGGCGCTTCCTCGGCGGAGCCTGCCGGCACGGCGACCGCATCGTTCCAGGGGGTGCGGTCGCCGCAGGACCGCGCGCCTCGCGACGTGGGGCCGGCCTCGGGGACAGAGTGGACCGTCCAGTGTGCAAACCCGCCCCGGGCCGCCTCGCCCCGAGTCGGCCGTCGTTTCGCCGACGGCCGCATGCACGAGAAGGGTCCCCGCGGCCTGGTCGGCGGGGCGCGTCTCGGGGCGGGGAGGTAAGGCCCCCAGCACCCGCGCGAAAAAATCGGGCGCGCGGTCGACCGCCAGGTGGGAGGGGCCGC
>NZ_JBSFMM010000213.1:0-19019 GCF_053599555.1 Streptomyces sp. NPDC000941 | reverse complement strand
CACCGCCGAACCCGCTCCCCACGCTCAGCACCACCTCGACGCGCTGCTCGCGGGCGACCAGCGGGGTGTAGTCGAGGTCCGGCCCCGGTGAGCAACGGTGCCGCGCCGGCTCCGGCGAAGCCCGCCGCCCAGGCCGCTCCGGCTCCGGCTCCGGCTCCGGTGAAGCCTGCGGCTCCGGCCCCGGCCGCCGCTCCGGCGAAGGCCGCGCCGGCGCCCGCGAAGGCCGCGCCCGCTGCCAAGGCCGCTCCGGCCAAGGCAGCCGAGCCGGCCGCCCCGGGCGCCGGTCCGGAGTACGTCACGCTGCGTGGCCCCTCGGCCGCCGTCGCGAAGAACATGAACGCCAGCCTCGGGCTGCCGACGGCCACCTCCGTGCGCGCCGTCCCGGTCAAGCTGCTGTTCGACAACCGCATCGTCATCAACAACCACCTCAAGCGCGCCCGCGGCGGCAAGGTGTCCTTCACGCACCTGATCGGCTACGCCATGGTGCAGGCGCTGAAGGCGATGCCCTCGATGAACCACTCGTTCGCCGAGAAGGACGGCAAGCCGACCCTGGTCAAGCCCGAGCACGTCAACCTCGGCCTCGCCATCGACCTGGTCAAGCCCAACGGCGACCGCCAGCTCGTCGTCGCGGCGATCAAGAAGGCCGAGACGCTGAACTTCTTCGAGTTCTGGCAGGCCTACGAGGACATCGTCCGCCGCGCCCGCGCGAACAAGCTGACGATGGACGACTTCACCGGCGTCACGGCCTCGCTGACCAACCCGGGCGGCATCGGCACCGTGCACTCCGTGCCGCGGCTGATGCCCGGGCAGGGCGTGATCATCGGCGTCGGCGCCATGGACTACCCGGCCGAGTTCCAGGGCACGTCGCAGGACACCCTGAACAAGCTGGGCATCTCCAAGGTCATGACGCTGACCAGCACCTATGACCACCGGGTGATCCAGGGCGCCGCCTCCGGCGAGTTCCTGCGGATCATGAGCCAGCTACTGCTCGGCGAGAACGACTTCTACGACGAGATCTTCAAGGCGCTGCGGATCCCGTACGAGCCGGTCCGCTGGCTGCGCGACATCGACGTCTCGCACGACGACGACGTCACCAAGGCCGCGCGCGTCTTCGACCTGATCCACTCCTACCGGGTCCGCGGCCATGTCATGGCCGACACCGACCCGCTGGAGTACCGCCAGCGCAAGCACCCCGACCTGGACATCATCGAGCACGGCCTCACCCTGTGGGACCTGGAGCGCGAGTTCGCGGTCGGCGGCTTCGCCGGCAAGACGATGATGAACCTGCGCGACATCCTGGGCGTGCTGCGCGACTCGTACTGCCGCACCACCGGCATCGAGTTCATGCACATCCAGGACCCGAAGCAGCGCAAGTGGATCCAGGACCGTGTGGAGCGCCCGCACGCCAAGCCGGAGCGCGACGAGCAGCTGCGGATCCTGCGCCGGCTCAACGCGGCCGAGGCGTTCGAGACCTTCCTGCAGACGAAGTACGTCGGCCAGAAGCGCTTCTCGCTGGAGGGCGGCGAGTCCGTCATCCCGCTGCTCGACGCGGTGCTGGACGCGGCCGCCGAGTCGCGCCTGGACGAGGTCGTCATCGGCATGTCCCACCGCGGCCGGCTCAACGTCCTCGCCAACATCGTCGGCAAGTCGTACGCGCAGATCTTCCGCGAGTTCGAGGGCAACCTCGACCCGAAGTCGATGCACGGCTCCGGCGACGTGAAGTACCACCTGGGCGCCGAGGGCACCTTCACCGGCCTGGACGGCGAGCAGATCGCCGTCTCGCTGACCGCCAACCCCTCCCACCTGGAGGCGGTGGACCCGGTCCTGGAGGGCGTGGTCCGCGCCAAGCAGGACATCATCGGCAAGGCCGGCACCGACTTCACCGTCCTGCCCGTCGCCCTGCACGGCGACGCCGCCTTCGCGGGCCAGGGCGTCGTGGCCGAGACGCTGAACATGTCGCAGCTGCGCGGCTACCGCACCGGCGGCACCGTGCACATCGTCATCAACAACCAGGTCGGCTTCACCGCCGCCCCGGCCGCGTCCCGCTCCTCGATGTACGCCACGGACGTCGCGCGCATGATCGAGGCGCCGATCTTCCACGTCAACGGCGACGACCCGGAGGCCGTGGTGCGCGTCGCGCGCCTCGCCTTCGAGTTCCGCCAGGCGTTCAACAAGGACGTGGTCATCGACCTCATCTGCTACCGCCGCCGCGGTCACAACGAGACCGACAACCCCGGCTTCACCCAGCCGCTGATGTACGACCTGATCGACAAGAAGCGCTCGGTGCGCAAGCTCTACACCGAGTCGCTGATCGGTCGCGGCGACATCACCCTGGAAGAGGCCGAGCAGGCGCTGCAGGACTTCCAGGGCCAGCTGGAGAAGGTCTTCACCGAGGTCCGCGACGCCACCTCGCACCCGGCCCCGACCGCGGTCCCCGAGCCTCAGCCGGAGTTCCCGGTGGCGGTCTCCACGGCCGTCAGCCAGGAGGTCGTCAAGCGGATCGCCGAGTCCCAGGTCAACATCCCCGACCGGATCACCGTCCACCCGCGGCTGTACCCGCAGCTCCAGCGGCGCGCGGCGATGATCGAGGACGACACGATCGACTGGGGCATGGGCGAGACCCTGGCCATCGGCTCGCTGCTGATGGAGGGCACCCCCGTCCGGCTGGCCGGCCAGGACTCCCGCCGCGGCACCTTCGGCCAGCGCCACGCGGTGCTGGTGGACCGGCAGACCGGCGAGGACTACACCCCGCTGCTCTACCTCAACGACGAGCAGGCCCGCTACAACGTCTACGACTCGCTGCTCAGCGAGTACGCGGCGATGGGCTTCGAGTACGGCTACTCGCTGGCCCGGCCGGACGCGCTGGTCATGTGGGAGGCCCAGTTCGGTGACTTCGTCAACGGCGCGCAGACGATCGTCGACGAGTTCATCAGCTCGGCCGAGCAGAAGTGGGGCCAGACCTCCGGCGTCACGCTGCTCCTCCCGCACGGCTACGAGGGCCAGGGCCCGGACCACTCCTCGGCCCGTATCGAGCGCTTCCTCCAGCTGTGCGGGCAGAACAACATGACGGTCGCCGCGCCGACGCTGCCGTCGAACTACTTCCACCTGCTGCGCTGGCAGGTCCACAACCCGCACCACAAGCCGCTGGTCGTCTTCACCCCGAAGTCGATGCTGCGGCTGAAGGCGGCGGCCTCCAAGACCGAGGAGTTCCTGAACGGAGCCTTCCGCCCGGTCATCGGGGACGAGACGGTCGACCCGGCCGCGGTCCGCAAGGTCGTCTTCACCTCCGGCAAGGTCTACTACGACCTGGCCGCCGAGCGGGACAAGCGCGGGCTGACGGACACGGCCATCATCCGGCTGGAGCGGCTGTACCCGCTGCCGGGCGCCGAGCTGCAGGCCGAGATCGCCAAGTACTCCGGCGTCCAGAAGTTCGTCTGGGCGCAGGAGGAGCCGGCGAACCAGGGCGCGTGGCCGTTCGTCGCGCTCAACCTGATCGACCACCTGGAGCTCTCGGTGGGCGCGGACCTGCCGGCCTCCGAGCGGCTCGTCCGGGTGTCCCGGCCGCACTCCTCCTCCCCGGCGGTGGGGTCGAACAAGCGGCACCAGGCGGAGCAGCAGGCGCTGGCCAGCGAGGTCTTCGAGATCTGACCGGCTGCGGATCGTATCCGTACGGAAGGCCCGGCTCCCGCGAGATGCGGGGGCCGGGCCTTCCGGCGTGGTGGCCCATACGTCAGATACGTCAGATACGTCAGACGGGCAGGGGCGCGAAGTCCCACAGGGGGCGTACGTGTTCACGTGCCGCCACCACCTGAGGGTGATCCGGCTCCCCCAGGACGTCCCGCAGATCGTCGATGGCCGCCCGCTCGATCGCCCACGCCTCGTCCCGTCCGCCCTTGATCTCCCGCAGGTCCGCGGCGAGCGCGAGCCGAGCCGTGAGGGTCAGCGGATGCCGCTGGCCCAGCACCGTCCCGGCCCGCAGCGAGGCCTCCCGGCTCAGCGCACAGGCGTCCGTCCTGTCCCCTACGGCCTGGTAGGCGGCGGCGGTGTTGACAGCGACCCCCAGCGTCCAGGGGTGGTCCTCGCCGAGCGCCGCGGTCATATCGGTGAGGGCCTTCTCCAGCACCGCCCGCGCCTGTTCGTCCTCGCCCTGCTCCAGCAGCAGGAGCCCGCTGTTCGCCGCTGCCCCGCCGGCGTACGGGTGCAGATCTCCCAGGGTCGCCCGGTAGGCATCCGTGACGAAGTCCCCCACCTCCCTGGCCTGTTCGAGGCGGCCTCTCCGCCCCAGCGCACACGAATAGTGAGAGGCGATCAGCAGAGACAGCGGCGCGGCCTCGCCCAGCAGCCGCCGCGCGCGGTCCAGCACCACGGCGAGCAGGGCCGTACCGGATTCCACCTCACCGCAGTTGAGCCGGCACACCGCCAGGGCACACTCGGCCGACAGCGTGTGCGGGGTCTCGCTCCCCACGGCGGCGTGGTGCCGCTCGACGCTGCGGGACTGGTGGGCCAGGGCCTCCGTATAGCGGCCCGTCATCAGCAGGTCCCAGGCGTAGTCCGTCTCGGAGGCCAGCGTCTCGAGATGGTCGCTCCCCAGGATCGCTCTCCGGCGCTCCAGGACCGGCTCGTCCACGTCCAGCGCCGACTGATAATGGCCGAGCGCCCGCAGCGAGGCGGCCAGTTCGGCCCGAGCGCGTAGGTGGTCCGGGCCGTCCTTGGGCGGCGGGGAGAGGTCCGCCTGCCGCTGGCAGAGCTCGTACGCCTCGGCGTAGCGGCCCAGGCCCCGCAGGTCGGCGGAGAGCGCGTTCATCGCGGCGGGCGAGCCGGCCTCGTCAGCCTCGTCCAGGACCCCCCGGTCCAGCCGCTCGGCCCGGGCGTAGTTCCCGGTCGCCCGCAGCAGGGCGGTACAGCGCAGGATCAGCTCCCCGTCCAGCGCAGGCGCATCGGTGACCTTGTCGACGAGGCGCAGGGCCGTCGCATAATCGCCCCTGAGCGTCAGATACGTCAGGCAGTCGAGGCCCAGCCGACCGCCCGACCATTCGAGATACGGCACGAGCTCGGCGTAGCGCGGCCAGGTGGCGGGGTACTCGGGCGGTCCCGGGCGCGCCGCGACGAGGGCATGACGGATGACCCGGGCGTCCTTGTCCCGGCGGTCGTCCGGCCTCCTTCTGCGGACCGCGTCACAGACGAAGCGGTGCAGTTGCAGCACCTCCGCCTCCCTCCGGACCGCGGAGTGCTGCACCAGCTTGCCCACAGTGACCTCGAAGTGGGTGGGGTCCTCCAGCAGCGACGCCAGCGCCGGGGAGACCAGCTCGCCCGGGACGGCCCGCAGCAGCGCGAGCGGCACCGGGCCCGGCCCGAAGACCGCGCACAGCTGGAGCAGATCGGCCGCCAGCTGTGAGTGGGTCTGCAACCGCCGGATCAGCTCCTTGAAGGCGGAGGCGTACGGCGCCGAGTACGCCGCTCCGGCCTTCACGGGCACCGGCCCGCCCTCGCCGAGCCTGCCGATGTATTCCTCGGCCGCCGTCGTCGAGCCGTGCAGCCACGCCGCCGTCTGGTCGAGCGGCAGCGGCAGGTCCTCCACAGCGGCGGCGAGTGCGACGGCGTCCTGGCGGCCCAGCCGTGGGGCGCGGGCGCGTACGAACGCCACGCTCTCGTCCCTGCTGAACGGCGGCACGTCCAGCAGCTCGACGTAGTGGTCGCCCCAGCCACGGTTCTGCGAGGTGATCAGCACATGGCCGCGCCCGCCCGGCAGCAGATCGGCGACGGCCTCCGGACTGTCGGCCCCGTCGAGCACGAGCAACCAGCGGTCGGAGGGCACGCCCCGCCGCAAATTGTCCCGCGCGGCCCCGACCCGGGCGAATGTGGAGTATCCCTGAACCTCCTTGCCCAGGTCGGCGAGATGCCCACCGAGCCGCTCCTCCAGCGCTCCTCGCTCATGCGCGGCGGCCCACCACACCACGTCGTACTCGGCGCCGAAGCGATACGCGTACTCGACGGCGAGCTGGGTCTTGCCGATGCCCGGCAGCCCCACGAGCGCGCACACGGCGGCCTCGGCGGGGGCACCCCGCAGAAAGTCGTTGATCCGCTCCAGGAGAACGTCGCGGCCGGTGAAGGTGGGATTGCGGCGCGGCACCCCGTCCCACAGCTCGGGCGGGTCCCCGGGCAGCCGTGACCTGTGCCGACCGCTCTCTGTCCTGGCAGGGGCCGCATCCACCCCGAGCGCCCGCAGCAGCCGCCGCTCGCACTCCTCCTCGTCGCCCCCCAACAGCCCGACGGCCCCCAGCCGGGCGACGACGACCGGCAACGGGTGACGACTGACGACGAAGGCGGCGATCCGGTCCGCCCGTTGGCGTACGGCAACGCTTTCCAGCGCCGCCTCCCACTCCTCCTCGGTACGGGCCGAATCGAGGCCGAAGAAGTGCTCGCTCAGCAGCAGCAGATGGAAGGCGTCGTCGCCGAGCAGATCGGCCACCGCACGGTCCAGGTCCGCGGACGGCTCGGCCGCGGGGTCCCAGCGCCGGACGGTGATCTCCTCCCGCGCGACGCCCGTCGCCTCCAGGCGCTGGGCGACCCAGGCCGCCCAGGGGCGGTTGGGCCCGGCGTACGTCACAGTGACGGGCAGATAGCCGGGGAGACCGCCGGACGGGCCGGGGGGCGACGGCTGGTGTACGTATATGTCCGTGCGGTGACCCACGACCATCTGTCCCGAGACCGCGCCCGAGAACTGACGCGTGTCCGAGAACGGTTGCGGGTCCTGCTGCGGGTCCGGGGCGGCCGTTCCCGTCCACAGCCGGTCAAGCTCCTGCTCCAGCCGCCGGGCCCGCTCCTCCGCGGCGCTGGCCTGCTCCTCCGCCAGCCACAGCCGGTGCGCCACCGGGTCCTCGGCCTCGGCCTGCTCGGCCGCCGCCTCCTCCCCCGCCTGCAGCTGGTGCTCCAGCTCCTCGCACCGCCGCTCGGCCTCCAGCGCCTGCCGCCGCGCCCGACCCAACTCGCCCTGCAACCGGGCGACTTCCTCCTTCAGCCGGTCCCGTTCACCCTGTAACCGCTCCCGCTCGTCCCGCAGCAGCTCCACCTCGGCGCCGCGCCCGTCGCGCCCGCTACGGCCGTCGCGCTCGACCGACATCGACACGGCGAGCTGCCGCTGCTCGATCTCCATCTCCGCGATCCGCTGTTTCCGCGCCTGCAACGCCTCGGTCAGCGCCTCCGCCCGCACCTCGGCGTGCTGGCGCTGCCGGTCGGCGTCGGCGAGCTGGTCACGCAGGTTCTGAAGCTCCCAGCCGGCCCTGTTGGTGGCCTGCAACGCCCGCCGTTGCAGACCGTGCACATGGGTGATGACCTCGGGCGAGGACGGCCGCCCGGTGGCCTTGGCGGCGTGGGTCAGCAGCGTGTCCACGAACTCGGCCGGGGCGACGACAGTCCCGTTCAGATAGCGCGACACGGTGCCCGGGTCGCGGTACACCCGCAACGCGAACACCCGCAGGGACACCCCGACCGCCCCGAACAGCCCCCGCAGGCCCGCCGCCAGCTCGGCGCAGGGCGGGGCCACATGTTCCGGTATCGGCTTGAGGTCACCGACCCGCCCGGTGTCCTCCGCCGGCCGCCCCTCACCCTCGAGCGGCACCAACTCCCCGCGCAGCTCCTCGTCGTCGTCCTCCACGCACGCCCCTCCCCTGTCGCACCCAAGCCGTTGCGGCAACCGGCAACGCGTGACACCTGCCGCAACACCCGGCGCCCCACGCAAGGTGAACGTACCCGGCGAATCGACCGGTCGCACGGAAAGGACCCCACCCCATGCCACCCGCCAACCACCCCACCCCCCGCCCGCTCCTCGCCCTCGCCGCCGCAGCGGTGTCGGGCGCCGTACGCGCCCTGGTGGGCTGGCTGCTGGAGCGGACGGTGGGCTGAGCGCCCGTCACTTGGACAGCCGCCTCAGGCCGCGGCTCGTTGTCTCCTGCCCTTACGGAAGAGCAGCAGCCCCCAGACCACCAGGAGCACACCCCCACCGGCCGCGCCGAGGCCGATGGCGAGCAGCTCCGTCTCCATCGGCGGATGGGAGATCCTGCTGGTGCCGGTGGGCGACGCGAAGTGCTTGGCGCTTCCCTTGTACGGCTTCGGCGCGGTGTCGACCTTCGGCGGGTTCGCCGCCGCGCGCACCGCGGCCGCGGCGTTGATCTGACCGGCACCGACGAACGCGTTGTGCCCGCCTGCCGGACGGTCGGCCGTGCGCATCAGGATCGCGCGGGTCTGCGCCGGGGTCAGGTCCGGGTTCTTCGCCAGTATCAGCGCGGTGACACCGGCGGCGAGCGCCGCCGCCGGGGAGGTGCCGTTGATCTGGCGGTAGCCGCCGTTCTTGTCGGCGCTGGTGATGTCGACACCGGGGGCGGCGATGGTGTTGTGGGTGCGCACCGTGGAGAAGTCGGCGCGCTGCCCGCCGGGCTTGGTCGCGGCGACGGAGATCACTTCCGCGTATCCCGCGGGGAAGTTGCCGTCGTTGAGCTCGTCTCCGCTGTTGCCCGCGCTGGCCAGTACGGTGACGCCCTTCTGCACGGCGCGGGCTATGGCTGACACCTCGGTGCCGTCCAGGTCGCCGAACAGACCTCCGCCGAGGGACAACGAGATCACGTCGGCGTTGTTCTCCACCGCGAAATCGATGCCCTTGGCGAGCGGAGTGATGCCGTCCTTCAGTCGCTCGAACTTCTCTTCATCACTGTCGTTGATCACCCGAGCCGTGATGATCTTGGCCTTGGGCGCGACCTTGAGGACGTCCGAGACCATGGCGGTGCCGTGCTCGCCGTACCCGGCGTCACCGGACTTGAGGCCGTCGGAGTTGTAGAAATCGGGGCCGATTTTGGTCACCCGGCCCTTGAGCGCCGGGTGGTCGGGGTTGATGCCGCTGTCCAGCACCGCCACGGTCACACCTTCGCCCTGGGTGCTTTGGTGCGCCGCGGGCAGGCCGAGGGCCGCCGACTCCCAGCCGGCCGGGGCGTTCTCGGCGGCTGCGGCGGGGACGGCGCCCCAGGAGAGAGCCGCGCCCATGAGGACCGTCAGGGCGGCACCGCTGACCGCGGTGTTGCGTATGGACCGGGTGGATCGGGTGGATCGGTTGGATCGGGTGCTCACCGCGGGTCTCCCATCTGCAGGCGATCGACATGGGCGCGGAAGAGACCGACGAGGTCTTCGGCGTTGGCGTGCCAGGACTCGTGGTCGGTGTCGTTGCCCCCGTAATCGCCCCATTCGCCGGGCAGAACACCCGCGACGTAGCCGTCCACGGAGCCGATGCCGGCACCCAGGACGTACGGCAGGTTCTCGCCGTACGCCGCGGTGACGTAGGCGCCGTTGCGGTCCTTCCACTTGGCGGCCAGGGTGCCGGGCACCGCGTACGGGGCGACCGCGCCCTCGGTGTCGCGCTTGTCCTCGTAGACCGCGACGACCTTCTCCTTCGGCCCGCCCTCGGCAGAGCCCTCGGGTAGCACCACGAGCGCGACCGTCGCGACCATGTTCCCGGTCGAGTCGACGTATGTGGCGCGCAGGACCGCCTTGCAGCCGTTGTCCTTGGCGGCCTTCAGCGTCTCGCGCGTGAGGCCCTTGTCGCAGTCGGTCTCCGGTGATATCCCGACGCGGTTCCACAGCGCTTGCTTACGGTCGTAGAGCCCGCCGTTGTAGCCACCACGGCCGCCGAGCGTCGCCGGGAACACCTTGTCCACCGCTTCGTCACGCCACATCACGTTGCCGTATTCGTAGTTCCGCAGCTCCTGGCGGGAGTTGCTGTAGGCGTGCGCGGTGAGCGCGCCACCGCCGATGAGCAGCAGCGCTCCGACGGCGGCGAGCACCGAACCCATCACCTTCCGGCCACCGCCACCACCTCCGGAACCCCCGTTCGGCGGGGGCTGCGGCGGCCAGGGCGCCTGTCCGGGAGGCGGGAAGGCTGTGCCCGGGGGCGGGACGACTGCGCCCGGGGGTGGGGGCGGGAAGGCGGCGCCATGGGGTGGGACGGCTGCGCCCGGTGGTGGTGTGGGCGGCATCGGCGGCTGCTGAGAATACGGATACGGATTCGGACTGCCCGGGGTGACAGGCGGCGGGTAGGACATCTGGACTCCCAATCCCCCCATAAAGACTTTCTGATGGGAGCGGCCGCCCTCCCCTAGCTGCGGAAATGCTCAGCTCACCGGCCCGGCCGCGACGTTCCCGGCGAGGATACGGCAGGCGGTGGCGGCCGAGGCCGTTGCCCCTGGTCCTCTGGTCCTTGCCGGGGAAGTGGCCGTCACCACGTCAGACATGGGCTGCGGCGGGCCGGGAGTCGACAGCCTCGGTGGTGTGCTCGGCCACCGGCTCGGCCACCCGCTCCGGCGCGGGCCGACGCAGCCCCAGCGCGACCAGAGCAGTGACCACGATCCCCGCCGCCGCGACGAAGACCGCCGTACGCAGCCCGTCCGTGGTGGCCGCGCGCAGCGCCTCGCCGCGCTGCCCGTCGAGGCCCGCGCCCGCGACCGCGACCAGCAGGGCGAGCCCCACCGCGCCACCGACCTGCTGGCTGGTCGAGGCGACACCCGACGCGGCACCCTGCTCCTGGGGCGCCACCCCGAGGGCGGCGGCCCCGAACATCAGGGTGTAGCCCGCACCCTGGCCAAGACCCATGACCACCAGCCCGGGGACCAGTGCGAGGTACGAGGCGTCGACGGACATCGAGGCCCCGACCACCACCGTGCCCACCGCGCCGACCACCAGCCCCGCGATCAGCACCGCGCGAACGCCGTACCGCGTCGCCAGGCGGCCGGCGGTCTGCGAGCCGACCGCGATCGCGACCATGGGGACCAGGCACGCCAGCCCGGCGGCCAGCGCGTCGTAGCCGTGCACGCCCTGGAAGTAGCCGGTCAGGAAGTACATCAGCGTGCCGAACGTCCCCATGTAGAGGAAGGTGACCACGGTCCCGACACTCAGATTGCGGTTGGCGAACAGCCGCGGCGGCAGCAGAGGATCCGCGCTGTGCCGCTCCACCGCGACGAACACCGCCAGCAGCACCGCCCCCGCGGCCGCCGAGCCCAGCACGGCGGGTGAGGTCCAGCCCGACTCGGGCCCCTCCACCAGCGCGAACACGACGGCGGCGACCGCGACCGTGGAGGTCAGCGCCCCGGCGATGTCGAACGAACGGCCACCGGCGCGCGGGGCGTCCGGGGCGATCAGTACGTACGTCAGCCCGGCCGCGAGCCCCGCGAGCGGCACGTTCACGAAGAAGACTGAGGACCAGCCGAACGCGTCGGTGAGCACACCGCCCAGCAGCGACCCGAGGATCAAGCCACTGCCACCCGCCGTCCCCCACACCGCGAACGCCCCGTTGCGCTCCCGCCCTTCAGGAAAACTCGTCGAGACGAGCGTCAGCGTGGCTGGGAACAGAAACGCCCCGCCGACCCCCTGTACCGCACGGGCGGCGACAAGCAGCCCCGGTGTCCCGGCCACCCCGCCGAGCAGCGAGGCGACCGCGTAGAGCCCGAGTCCCAGCGCGAACATCCGGCGCGGCCCGAACAGATCGCTGGCCCGGCCGCCCAGCAGCAGAAAGCCACCGAAGGCGACGGCGTACGCGCTGATGACCCACTGGAGGTCGGCTGCCGAGAAGCCGAGGCCGGAGCCGATCTCGGGGAGGGCGACGTACACGATGTTGTAGTCGATCGAGATGATCAGCTGGGCGAAGGCCAGCAGAGCGAGGGTGAGGCCGAGCCGCCGGGGTGGTGGCGGGGCGGGGGTACTGGTGGAGGGCATGGCAGAGCCTGCTTTCGACGCATGGGGATGGGGGCGCGGACGGGGTTGCGGTGAGGGGGTGGTGGGGCCGTGTCTCCCGGCCCCGACCCCGGCTCAGTTGCTCGTACGGCGCCCGGCGAGCTCGTCCTGCCACACGGGGCTCTCGAAGTAGTGGTTGTCGTACGTCTCGGAGCTCTCGCGTATCTCCTGCACGCTCGCCTCGCCCCGGTACACGCGCTCCAGCAGCCGGTAGTAGTCGAAGCGGTGCAGCCCCGGCGTGAACACCACCAGCAACTCCGCGGTGCTGTCCGCCGCCGGCGCGAACGCGTGCGGGACGGTCGGCGGCACGGTCAGGAAGTCGCCCTTGCCGAGGATGTGCACCTCGTCGCCGACCAGGATCCGCATCGCGCCGTCGAGCACGAAGAACATCTCGGTGGCCTTGGTGTGGAAGTGCGCCGGAGCCCCGGGCGACCCCTTCTCGAAGGTCGCCTTGTTGGCGGTGAGCGCCCCGCCGGTCACACCCGCGTCGGCGAGCAGCGTGATCAGGCTGGTGGCGCCGTCCTGAAGCGTCTCGGCCTGCTCGGCGCGGACGAGGACGGGGGCGGTGGTGGCGGCGGTGGTGGTGGTGTTGATGTTCACGGTGGCTCCTAGTTGCTTGTGGCGGTTGTCCCCTTGACACCAACAAAACTAGGTCGCCGAAAGACCCATTGGATGGTTCATTCAGGCGCCGAATCCATGGGTCAATTTGGCGGGCGCCGGCAGCTCCCCGGCCGTCTCGCGGGCCTCACTGTTGGATGCTTCCGTCGCACATCTATTACGCGATGGGTACCAGCAGACCTACCATTCGCACGGGCGTACGACCGTCGCCCAAAGAATCGACGAGGCCGATCCAAACCACCATGGAGGTCTGCGACTCATGCCAACCACCCCCGACCTGAGCACGGCTGTGTGGCGCAAGTCCAGCTACAGCAACACCCAGGGAGGCTCATGCGTTGAGGTCGTCGACGGCATATCCGGGATAGTTCCGCTCCGCGACAGCAAGAACCCCGAGGGCCCGGCCCTGGTCTTCGAGTCCGCAACCTGGACCTCGTTCGTGCAGGCCGTCAAGCGCGGGGAGTTCCACGCCGCCTGAGCCCTGGATACGAGACACGGACACGCCGTGGCGTCGGCGTGTCCGTGTCCTGGTCGGGCCACCGCCACTTCAGACAGGCAGCTCCCACCGACGGCCACGATCCGGGTCCGCGTGCCATACGACCTGCCGGTCAGCGGTCACCGTGAGCCCGAACTCGTAAAGCTCCGGCTCCCCGGCCGCCCGCCACCACTGGTACGCGCCCTCCACCTCGGCGAAGAGGTCTCGTGGGCCCCATTGCTGGATGCCTCCGTCGCGTACGTACGCCCACGAGTCGGCCGTGGCGAACCACCACGCGTCACCCTCCCGGTCGGCATACACACCGGGAAGCCGGAGGCCCAACGCGAACCGTGCGTGAAAGTTGTCGTCCAGGAACGACAGGTCGAGGTCGGTACGGCTGTCGCGGCTCTCCTCCCAGGACTCGGCGGTGTACACGTCCTTGAGCAGGGATTTCGGGCGCCGCTGCCCCCGAAGATCCATGAACGACATCGGGTGCCCGAAGTGTCCGCTCGCGGAACCGCCGTCCTCCGACACCTGCAAGCAGGCCATTCCGTGAGGCTGCAGCGTCGTCTTCCACGGGGTGACGATCAGGCCACCGGGCCGGGTCTGCTCCACCCACGCGAAGGGAACTCGGTGCAGCGACGCCGTACACAACACCCGGTCGTACGGTGCGCCGCCCGCCCAACCGCACTCACCGTCGCCCGCCACCACGCGCGGCAGATACCCAGCTGCGGCCAGCCGTCGAACGGCCCCCTCCGCCAGCCCGGCATCCACCTCGACCGACACGACGTTCGCCTCCCCGGCCCGCTCGCAGAGCAGCGCGGCGTTGTAGCCGGTACCGGTGCCGATTTCGAGCACCTTCAGACCGGGGCGCACATCGGCGGCGGCGAGCATGGTGAACACCGCGTTCGGGGCGCTGATCGAGCTGGTGGGCAGGGCTCCTCGCGCGTCCGCGTCTCTGCCGTCGACCTGCCCGTCGTCCACCTGTGTGACCAAGGGGTGCTGCGGGTCGTACACCAACGCGGCCCACGTGTCCGGTTCGTCGGAGGCGCGAACCGGCCGGTAGGCGTCCTCCCGCCAAACCCATACGGTGTCGGGCACGAACGCATGGCGCGGCACCTTGAGGAAGGTCTCGCGCATCCAGGGCGCGGGAAACCCGTCCAGGCCGCCGATGATCTCGGCAACCTGGACGCGCAGTTCATCGAGGGTCATTTGCGGTGCGTCCCGCCACCCGGCTTCGACACATCCGGGTGCTGACTGTCGCTGTCACTCGGCGACGGCTCCTTCGGCTGGGGGTTCGGGGCTGGTGGCTTTCCATGGCTACCCATCGGCTTTCCTTCCTTTCGTTCGTTCCAGCGCACGGCTCAAGGCGGGGCTACCTTGACGCTGACGGCAGCGCGGGCACTCGCACGGCGGCCAGACGGACGACAGGCTGAATGGATCGCCATAGGCCATGGGCGGGCACGCTAATGAGCAGACACTCGTCCGCTTCCCCGTCTCGGGATTGACCTTGTACACCTTGATCGTCATCGCAGACATGAGATGGCGGCTCCGGACTGGTTCGGCGGTTTTGCGTCCGATCCACCTTTTCGAGGGGTAACCATCGCCGACCAGCCCAACTCCCTATAGCACCGCCCTATAGTCGAAACCATGGTGAACCAGTCGGCACCAGAACCGGCACCGAACCTGTGGACGCACCCCCGGCTGGCCGCCGCAACCGCCGACGAGAACTGGCAGCAGCTCTTCCGCGTGTGGCGTCAGCTGACCGGCACCAGCCAGACCCGACTCGGCGCGCTCGTGGGACTGGCACAATCCGACGTCTCCGAGATCGAACGCGGGCGGCGGCGAGTGACCTCTTCGGAGGTGCGGCAACGCATCATCGACGGGTTGGACGTTCCAGCCGAGCTTCTTACTGGCGCTCCGCGACCGATTCCGACGCCCGTCAGCTCGCTCGGACTGACTTCCCTCGCTCCCGACCCCGATCTGCTCGACCGGCTGACGAAAGTCGTGGCGTCCCCCGCGAGGGTCGACCACGCGACCTTGGACTGGCTCGACCGGCTGCTCGCCGAGCATCGCCGGGCAGAGGACGACCTCGGTTCGAGGCCACTCGTCGGCATCATGCGACAGCAGTTGAGCACCGTCGCCGATCTGTACGCAGGCGCATCTGGCGTGTTGACGACCCGGGTTGTACGGCTCGCGTCCGAACACGCGCAGTTCCTCGCCTGGATGGCGCAGGACCAGGGCGACTCAGCCGCCGCCCTCGCCTGGTACGACCGCTCCCACGAGTGGGCTCTGGAAGCCGACGAGCCCGATATGGCGGCGACGACTCTCAGCATGAAGGCGCATCTAGCCTGGTCAGCAGGGAACGGCCAGCGGTGCGTCCGCCTCGGCCAGGCCGCACGCAGGGCCTTCCCGGGGGTCTCGCTGGGTGTCCAGGGCATGGCGGCGCAAATGGAAGCCCGTGGCCACGCGTTGACGGGCCAGGCCGACGCGGCCCATCGACTCCTCGACGAGGCAGAGCGACTCATCTACCGCGCCGCAGAAAGGCCCGAGGACGAGCCACCGTGGATGTATTTCTACGGCGAGAACTGGTTCACGCTGCAACGCGGCATGGCCGAGATGCATCTGCGCCACTGGGACGGCGCTGTCGAATTGCTGCGTACGGGAATCAGTGTCCTGCCCGTCCAGTACCGCCGCGACCGCGCCTGGTACGGCGCTTGCTTGGCCCATGCGCTCGCCGCAGCCGGTCACGTCGACACCGCGGTACGGACCGCAGTCGACTGTGCCGATGACGCGGCCGATGTCGGCCGCCCCCACGCCTGGGACGAACTGCACACCACCGCAGCGCTGCTGATGCGGCGCGGCGCACCTCAAGCGCGCACCCTGGTCGATGCCTTGCGCGACTACTGATCCCCTCGACGGGCCCATTTCCAGTGCGTTTGTCCGGCTCGCTGATTAATCTGGGACGACGGAACAGCGGCTGTTTCGGGGGCGAGTTCGTGGATCCGGAGATGGTCGCGCTGGCGGGTACGGCGGGAACGACCCTGGTCACCATGTTGACAACCGAGGCGTGGCAAAGCGTCAGAGAAGGCTTCGCCTCGTTATGGCGTCGTGCTCAGCCGGACCGGGCCGACGCAATTTCCGCCGAGCTCGATGCGACGCGCAGCGACCTGCTCGCTGCGCAGGCCAATGGTGACCTCGACTCCCGCGAGGAGTTGGGCGCCGAGTGGCAGGGGCGCGTCCGGCGGCTGCTCGTGACCTATCCGGAGGAGATGGAGGCGTTGCAGGCGCTGCTGAACGAACTGGCACCGCACACACCCACACCCGACGTCCCATCGGTGACTCAGCACGCCACCGCCTCCGGCCAAGCCCGGGTCTACCAGGCCGGCCGCGACCAGAACTTCGGCCAACGATGAGCGGCCGCAACGACGCCCGGGCCGACGGCCGAGGCCGCGTGTACCAAGCCTCTGGTGACCAGCACATCACCGAGCACCACCATCACGCCCCCGACTGGTCGGGGCCCGACTCCGTACGCCGCCCGGCGGTCGGCCGTGCTCCCGTGGTGCTTCGCGACCGGGCCGGGGAGATGGACCGGCTGCGGGCCGCCGTTGAACCCGGCGTCGGCAACCGCGTCTACGTCCTCCACGGCCTGGGTGGATGCGGCAAGACCGCTGTCGCCTATGCGCTCTTCCACCACGCCACCGGCGAGGCCCGTCGACTCGGGCTGTGGGTCAACGCATCCGACCCCGCCTCCCTACGCTCCGGCATGCTCGCCGTCGCAGCCGACCGCGGAGCCACCGACGGCGAACTGATGGGGGCACGCACCGGATTGCGCCCGGCCGCCGACCTCGTGTGGCACTACCTCGACCACTCCGACCAGCCCTGGCTGCTGGTCCTCGACAATGCCGATACCCCGGCCATCCTCCGCGACGGCGGCTGGTTGCGTACCAGTCCCACCGGCACTGTCGTCGTCACAACCCGACAAGCGGCGGCTCACTGGTGGCCTGGTGCCGAGCTCCTGCAATTCGGCGTACTTCCGCGCGAGGACGCCGCTCTCGTACTCCGCGACCTCGCGCCGCATGCTGGATCGGTCGAGGACGCCGGGGATGTCGCCGACCGCCTCGGACGATTGCCCCTGGCACTCACCCTGGCCGGCGGATTCCTTGCCCACCAGGTGATCGACCCATGGACTCTCGCGGATTACGGCCGCCGGCTGGACGGCGGCGGCTCCGGTCTCAGCCCCACCGATACCGCCGATCCCATCGAGCTCATCGACCAGGGCGCCGCAGCCGTCGGCGGTGACTCGCGTCATCTGCTCAGCCACACCTGGCAGCTTTCCCTCGATGCCCTCGCCACCCAAGGCCTGCCCGAAGCGGGCCGCCTGCTGAGCCTCCTCGCTTGCTGGTCCAGTGATCCGTTGCCACTGTCGGTTCTCTCCGGGGCCGAACTCGACCCAGTACTCCCGGCGTTTCGCGTGGAATCAGCCCTGCGCGGACTCCTTGATCACTCTCTGACCGAGCTCGTACCTGGGGAGATGCGCTGCCTGCGCACCCACGGCGTACTCCTCGACAGCGTGGCCCGAACCACGCCCGATGACCAGCGCGAACAGCTCTCGGCCGCGGCCGCCCGCCTACTTCTCGCTGTCCTGCCTGAGGTGCCCGACCGAGGGGCGCAGGAACCCCGGGTGAACCTGCTCGCGCCGCATGTGATCGCGCTACTGCGGAAAACAGCGAATTGGGCGCCCGGTCAACCGACAGTGGAAGCGGCGGCGGAGTGCGCTCTTCGGCTCGTCACCGCTGTCCACAGAGCCGGCGACTACGCCTCAGCTCTCAGCTTGGGCAGCGAGGCCGTGGAGTTGGTAACTCCCCGGCTGGGAGCGAGCCATGTCTTGGTTATCAGGCTGCGTCAGCGTGTCGGGCGGGCTCTTTTTCGGCTTGGCCGATTCGAGGAGTCCGAAGCCCTATATCTGCACGTGCTGGAGGACTGCGAACAGACGCTGGGCCCAACAGCACCGGATACGCTGCAAACTTGTCTGAAGCTGGCCGGTCCGCTCTTCAATCTTGGCCGTGAGCAGGATGGCACCTCGCTGACGCGTCGAGCGGCCGAGGGCCACGCCCAAACCTTGGGTCCTACGCACCCCCTTACGCTTCTCGCGAGGTCGTCTCTCCTGGAGGTATCCACCCAGCCGGCCGACGTAGCCGCAGGCTCGGACCTGGTCGCGGATTGCCTTCGTGAGGTCGGAGAAGACCATTCCATCACGCTTGATACACGGCTCAACTATGCATACGCGCTCAATCAAGGAGGGCGATCCGCGGAGGCTCTACCACACATTCGCCCCGCCTTCGCGGAGTATGTACGACGCTTCGGCCCTGATTACCCGATCGCGCTGAACGCCCGGGCAACACTCAGCATGACTCTGGCAGCACTGGGCCAATACGCAGAGGCTATCGAGCTCGCAGAGAACCTTGTGGAGAGACGAACCAGGGCGCTCGGCCCAGATCATCCCTGGACACTTTTCGCCAAGGACCTCTTGGAACAATATCGACGCTCACAAAGAACCCGGTGAGTGCCGAGTCAGGGTGCCGACTTGGCCAGGTTCCTCCGCCCGGCGGTTGGCTGGTCACAACGAGGCTCCGCTGTACTCCGCCCGCGGCTGCTGCCGCGCGATGGCCGGACGAAGGGACCAGCGGTGCGCTCGACCAGGGCACGCGAGCGCGACGAACGGGCCACCGACTGCTGGACGGCATGGCCCGGACGCCACGTGCAGGCATCGTCTCGCGCCTTCGGCGCACAGCGGCCAGCAACGGGAAGGGGACGCCGGCGGCATCGTCGCCATCCAACCCACCGGGCCTCCACCGGCCGACAGATGACGGAGCGGCGGGAGGTCGCCCGGAGCGGTGGGCGCCGGTCCGATTGGGGGCCTCGGCCCCCCTCTTAAAAAAGTGATTGCTTTATATCAAGTACCGCATCAAGCGATAATTTACGAGGGGGTGGGTGGAGGGACGGCCCTGTCCCCCCGGTGCTCGCCTGTCCGTCGCACTCCCGGGCCCGGTCGAGCGCACCGTTGGGGCGCGTTGAGTTTGTGGTGAGTATGAGACAGCGACACGCCGACGTTACGGCGTGCCGCTGTCTCATCGAAGCCGCTTGGTGCGCCGGCCCC
>NZ_JBSFMM010000212.1:0-19046 GCF_053599555.1 Streptomyces sp. NPDC000941 | reverse complement strand
CCCGGCAGCCCCGGCGCGCCCGCCGCCGGGCCGGCCGGAACCGCCGGAACCGTGGGGGCCGAGGGGGCAGCCGGATCGCAGGCGGACCGTTTCGCCAGCGGCCTGTACGGGCTCGCCGAGCTGGCCCGGGAGCACGGCGGGCTGCCCGCCGCGCTGCGCTCCGAGACGGCCGTACGCGCCCTGGAGCGGGCCTGCCACACGCCCGGTGCGCTTCAGGGTGCGCACTGGGCGCGGGTGGCCGACCTGCTGACCGTGACCGGCGCGCTGGAGCGCGCGCTGCGGCCGCTGTCGCTCGACTGGTATGGCGACGGCGAGGGAGTCGGCGGGGGAGGCGGCGAGGGCCCTGGCGGTGAGGGCGCCTCCGGCGAGCCGGGCCTGTCCGGCGTGGACCTGTGCCATGCCTCCTCGGCGGGCCCGGCCGCGCTCCCGGGGCTGCTGGCCCGGCGCTTCTTCGGCACGCCCCTCCTGATCACCGAATACGGCGTACGGCTGCGCGAGTACTACCTGGCGAGCGCGGCGGGTCCGGGCGGCGCGGTGCTCTCCGCCCCGGTGCGGACGCTGCTCGCCTCGTTCCAGGGCCGGCTGACCGCCGAGGCGTACGCCCGCGCGGCGCTGACCACCCCCGGCAACACCCATGCCCGCCGCTGGCAGGAGCGGTGCGGCGCTTCCCCGGAGCGGCTGCGCACCGTCTACCCCGGCATGGACGCGAGCCGCTTCGCGGAGGTCGGCGAGCGCGGCGCGGGCGCGGGCGACGGCGCCGGGGCGCGGGGCGACGACGGCTGGACGCTGGTGTGGCTGGGCCGTCTCGAGCCCGCCAAGGACGTCGCAGCCCTGCTGCACGCCTTCGCCCAGGTGCGACGTGCGGTGCCCCGCGCGCGGCTGCGCCTCGTCGAGACCGGGCGCCCCGCCTCCGCCCCCGTCGCCGACGGCTACCCGGCTCACTGCCGCGCCCTCGCCGCCCACCTCTTCCCCGACGAGGCCGCTGACAATCCGGTCTCCTTCGAACGCCTCGGCGACCCCGGGCTGCCGTCGGCGGCTGACGGGTACGCGGCGGGGAGCGTGGTGGTGCTGTCCAGCGTGGTCGAGGGCTTCCCGGTCGGGCTGGTGGAGGCGATGTTCTGCGGGCGCGCCACGGTGTCGACGGACGTCGGCGCGGTGTGCGAGGTCATCGGCGGCACGGGACTGGTGGTCCCGCCGCGCAACCCACGCGCGCTCGCGGACGCGTGCCTCGAACTCCTCGCCGACCCCGAGCGCCGCGAGCGCCTGGGCGCCGCGGCGCGCGCCCGTGCGCTGGAGCTCTTCACGGCCGAACAGAACGTGGCGGCGTTCCGCGGCATCTATCTGGAGCTCATGTCGCACTGCCCGGTGCGCCGCGGGGAGTACGGCCCGGACGGCGAGCCCGTGCCCTTCGCCCGCCCGGCGGAGGCCCACATCCCCGGCCGCTGGGCGGGCGGCGCAGGACCGGCCCCCTCACCCGCCACCCACACCCCCACCTGGGCCACGGCCCCACCCGGCCACGAACCGGAACCCCTGGCCGTGGGCCCGTACGCCCCCCAGCCGGAAGAGGCACGCCCATGACCCGCCGCCCGGGCGCCGCGGCTTCCGGTCCTTCCAGGGAAGGCGAGCCGTCGGGCGCTGAGGGCGAGCCGCCGACCGCAGAACCGCCCGAGGCGCGGTCCGCGCCCCCGGCCCGCCCGGGGGCCGCCCTCCGGTCGGTCGTCGCCGACGGAGCGCCCCCTGCCGATGCGCCCCGTGGCCGTCGGGCGGACGCCCCGCGGACTCCGCGCAGCCCCGGCGGCTGGGACGCGCCGTCACGTGCGCTCGTAAGCGGGGGGTTCCAGCCGGGGGCGGGCGGGGCAGGGCGCGGGCTCGGTGTCGGCGGCTCCGTGTCGCCGACCAGCCCGCAGGAGGGGCCCGACGCCGCCGCCACGGGACCCGTGGGGCGGGGGTCGGCTGATCCCGTGCGGGGGTTGATGCGGCGTCATCACGAACTGTGTGCGGGCGCCGTCGATCCGCTGGAGATCGCCGCCGGTCTCGAGGCTCATGGCGTGACGGACCGCACCGCGGCCCGGTTTCGGCATCGTGATGTCTTCTCGCTCGCCGAGGAGCTGTACGCGCGCGCCCCCCGCGACGACGAGGGCCCGGGCGCCCCGGGGGCCGTGCCGTCGCGTGGGCGGGTCGGCGGGCGGCTGGCTGTGGGGGCGCTGCATCTGGTGCCCGGGGTGCTGGGGATGGCGACCGTCGTCGGGCTGGCCAGGGCGCGTAGCGGGGCGGTGGGGGAGCGGGTGGCTGCCGGGGTGGGTGGGGGCGTGTTGGTGATGGCCGCGTTGTGGCTGTGCCTGGTGCGCGGGCCGCTGAAGGTGCGGGGCGGTGGGTTGGCCGGGTGGGCGGCCGGGGTGCTGCGCGTCGGCTGGCTCATCGCGTACGCCCTGTGCGGCGACTGGCTGCACTGGCTGCTGGACGGGGCCCGGACCGGCGCGTGGCGGCCCTACGGCGTCGCGCCCGCCGGCCGGCCCGTCGCAGAGGCGGTTGTCGTCCTCGCCCTGGCCGTCGCGCCCGCCGCGTGGTGCGCGCGCTGGTTCGCCCGGCGGGCGCGCCGGAGGCTGGTGGGCAGCCGTGGGCTCGCGGAGTTCGCGGCGGGGGTGCGGCCGCTGCTTGCGGGCACGGTGGCGCTGTTCCTCTGCGCCCTGCCGCCCCTGGTGCTCGCGGTCCAGCTCGCCGTCCGGTTCGCGCTGCCGCTGCCCGGCCGCCCGCCCGGGGCCGTTCCGACAGCCGTCGCGTCCGGTGTGGTGGCCGTGTGCGTCCTGCTGTTCGTCGCCCGGCTGCTCGCCGTCCACGGCTTCCGCCGGGCCGCCGCCACCGGCACCGCCGTGGCCTGTGCGGCCGAGGCGGCGGTACTGGGCGGGGCCGCGGCCGGCCGGCTGCCGGGCGGCGGGGCGTTCGCCGAGGCGGTGGCCAGGGCCTCGGCCGCCTGCGGACCTGCCGGCCTCCCGGCCGCGGTCTGCGGCGTCACCGCGCTCGCGCTGCTGGCGTACGCGTTCGCCGCGCTCTCCCGCGCCTCGGCCCACACCCCGGGCACCCCGGGCGTCCCAGGCACCCGTATCTCACCGCTTTCCATCACCACGAGGAGCACATGACATGAGCGACGACATGACCGACCCACAGCCCCTGGAGCGTGACCGATGAGAGTCCTGCTGCTCGGCTCCGGGGGATATCTCGGCCGCTACGTCGCCGAACACCTGCTCGCCGACCCCGCCGTCCAGCTCACCGCGCTCGGCCGCGGTGACGACGCCGATGTGCGGTTCGACCTGTCCACCGGCAGCCCTGGCGCGCTGACCCGCTTTCTGAACGCCGTCCACCCCGGAGTGGTGATCAACTGCGCGGGTGCGACCCGTGGCGGGGCGCGCGAGCTGACCCGGCACAACACCGTGGCCGTGGCGACGATCTGCGAGTCACTGCGGCGCAGCGGCTGCGGCGCCCGTCTGGTCCAGGTCGGCTGCTCCTCGGAGTACGGGCCGTCCCAGCCCGGCTCGTCGACGGCGGAGGACGCGGTGCCGCGCCCCGGCGGTCCGTACGGGGTGAGCAAGCTGGCCGCGACCGAGCTGGTGCTGGGGTCGGGCCTGGACGCGGTGGTGCTGCGGGTCTTCTCGCCGGTCGGGCCCGGCACCCCGGCCGGGTCGCCGCTGGGCCGGCTGGCCGAGGCGATGCGCCGGGCCATGCAGGCCGGGGACGGTGAGCTGAAGTTGAGCGGCCTCGGGGTGCAGCGCGACTTCGTGGACGTACGGGACGTGGCGCGGGCGGTGCACGCGGCCTCGCTCTCGGCCGCGCAGGGGGTCGTCAACATCGCCACCGGGCGGGCCGTCCGGCTGCGCGACGCGGCGGCCGTGCTCGCCCGGGTGGCGGGCTACGGCGGCACGCTGCACGAGATCGACGGCCCGCCGGGGCGCGGGCCGCTGCACCACGCCGCCCCGGGTGGTCCGGGTGGTCCGGCCGGGGCCCAGATCGAGCATGTGGGCGGCGGGGCGGGCTATCCGTACCCGGACGGCTGCGGCAGCTGGCAGCAGGCGGATGTGCGCACCGCGCGCGACCGGCTCGGCTGGCGCTCCAGGATCGCGCTGGAGGAGTCCCTGGCCGATATCTGGATGGAGGCGGCGTGCCGGATCTGAGGGCCGTCGGGAAGACCGGGCCGACGGTCGGTGTGACGGTCGGCGGCGGGGTTGCCCGGGTGATGGGACGGATCCGTCTCGCGGACCGGACCACCCGTCTCGGAATGAGATGGGCCATGGCAGTGTTACCAGAAGAACAACCCTGCTCCCACCCACTACGGAGTCCCCGTGTCGCTGCCACCCCTGGTCGAGCCGGCCGCCGAGCTCACCGTCGACGAGGTCCGCAGGTACTCACGCCATCTGATCATCCCTGATGTGGGGATGGACGGGCAGAAGCGGCTGAAGAACGCCAAGGTGCTGTGTGTGGGCGCCGGCGGTCTCGGCTCGCCCGCGCTCATGTACCTCGCCGCGGCCGGTGTCGGCACCCTCGGCATCGTGGAGTTCGACGAGGTAGACGAGTCCAACCTGCAGCGCCAGATCATCCACAGCCAGGCGGACATCGGCCGCTCCAAGGCGGAGTCCGCGCGCGACTCGGTGCTCGGCATCAACCCGTATGTCAACGTTGTGCTGCACGAGGAGCGCCTCGAGGCCGACAACGTCATGGAGATCTTCTCCCAGTACGACCTGATCGTGGACGGCACGGACAACTTCGCCACCCGCTATCTGGTCAACGACGCGTGCGTGCTGCTGAACAAGCCGTACGTATGGGGGTCGATCTACCGCTTCGACGGCCAGGCGTCGGTCTTCTGGTCCGAGCACGGTCCCTGCTACCGCTGCCTGTACCCGGAGCCCCCGCCGCCCGGTATGGTCCCCTCCTGCGCCGAGGGCGGCGTGCTCGGCGTGCTGTGCGCCTCCATCGGCTCGATCCAGGTCACCGAGGCCATCAAGGTGCTCACCGGCACCGGTGAGCCGCTGGTCGGCCGTCTGATGATCTACGACGCCCTGGAGATGACCTACCGCCAGGTCAAGGTCCGCAAGGACCCCGAGTGCGCGGTCTGCGGTGAGAACCCCACCGTCACCGAGCTGATCGACTACGAGGCCTTCTGCGGCGTCGTGTCGGAGGAGGCCCAGGAGGCGGCGGCCGGTTCGACGATCACTCCCAAGCAGCTCAAGGAGTGGATCGACGACGGTGAGAACATCGACATCATCGACGTCCGTGAGCCGAACGAGTACGAGATCGTCTCGATCCCCGGCGCCCGGCTGATCCCGAAGAACGAGTTCCTGATGGGCAACGCCCTGCAGGACCTGCCGCAGGACAAGAAGATCGTCTTGCATTGCAAGACGGGTGTCCGTTCGGCGGAAGTCCTGGCCGTCCTGAAGTCCGCGGGCTTCTCCGACGCGGTCCATGTGGGCGGCGGCGTCATCGGCTGGGTCCACCAGATCGAGCCCGAGAAGCCCGTCTACTGACGCGGCCGCAAGAGGCGCCGTAGCGGCGCCGAAGGGCCCCGCACCGTTTGTCGACGGTGCGGGGCCCTTCGTATGCGGAGAACGGAGAACGGAGAACGGGGAAAGGGTTACGAGCAGACCTTGCCGTCCGCCGGCACCTTCCCGTTCAGCAGATAGTCGTCCACGACCGCCGTCGTGCACTTGCTGCCGCCGTTGTACGCGCCGTGGCCCTCACCCTTGTTGGTGAGTTCCACCCCGACGCCCTCGCCAAGACCCTTGGCCATCTTCCGCGCGCCCTCGTACGGCGTGGCCGGGTCACCGGTGTTGCCGACGACCAGGATCGGCGCCGAGCCCGGGGCGCTGACCTCGGGGCGGTCGGTCTTGCCCGCCACCGGCCAGTCCTGGCACGAGAGCATGCCCCAGGCCAGGAACTCGCCGAAGACCGGGGACGCCTTGCGGTACTCGGGCAGCTTCGCCTTCACATCGGCGACCGTGTAGCGCTGCTTGTCGTCCACGCAGTTGATCGCGACGTTGGCGGGCCCCTGGTTGCTGTAGTGGCCGTTCTCGTCGCGGCCGGCCAGGGAGTCCGCCATCAGGAGCAGTATGTTGCCCTGCTTGGCCTGCAGGGCCTCGGTCAGCCCCATCGTCAGGTACTGCCAGCTTTCCTTGCTGTACAGCGCGGCGGCGATACCGCCCACGGCCTGGTCCTGGGTGAGCTCGCGGCCGCTCCTGGTGGGCAGCGGGTTCTTGTCGAGCCGCTTCAGCAGCGAGACGATCGTCTGCTCGGCCTTGTCGGGGTCGCTGCCGAGCGGGCAGGTCAGACCCTTGGTGGCGCAGTCCTTGAGGTAGTTGTCCAGGGCGAGCTGGAAGCCCTTCGCCTGGCCGAAGTTGCCCCGCTCCGGGTCCTCGGTCGGGTCGACGACGGCGTCGAGGACGGCGCGCCCCACGTTCTTGGGGTAGAGGTGGGCGTAGACGCCGCCCAGTTCGGTGCCGTACGAGATGCCGAAGTAGTGCAGCTTCTTGTCGCCGAGCACCTGCCGCATCAGGTCCATGTCGCGGGCGGCGCTGACGGTGTCCACATGGGGGAGCACCTTGGCGGAGTTCTTCTGGCATGCGGCGACGTACTTCTTCTGCTCCGCCGTCGCCGCCGCGATCTCGGTGGCGTCGTCCGGTGAGCCGTCCACGGTGTCGGACGCGTCGGCTTCCTTGTCGCTCAGACACTTCACGGGCGCGCTCTCGCCGACCCCGCGCGGGTCGAAGCTGACCAGGTCGTAGCGGGCGCGCAGCCGCTGGTAGTCCGCGCCGAAGCCGGGGAGGGTGGAGACGCCGGAGCCGCCGGGGCCGCCGAAGTTGAAGATGAGCGAGCCGATCCGCTTGTTCGGCTTGGTGGCCTTGGCGCGGATCAGGGCGAGGTCGATCGTCTCGCCGTCCGGCTTGGCGTAGTCCAGCGGAACGCGCATGGTCGAGCATTGCCATTCGCTGCCCGGGGCCTCGCCGGCGCCCTGGAGGGTGGTGGGCGCCGGGCAGGACTTCCAGCTGAGCTTCTGTTCCGTGAGGGAGCTGGGCAGGCCGGAGGCCGACGGCGCCTCTGACGCCTTGTCCTTGCCGCCATTGCCATTGTTGGAGCCGCCGTCGTCGTTGCAACCCGCGACGGCGGTGAGTGCGACCACGACGGCCGCGGAGACCAGTGCCCTGGCCCGTATGGTGCGTATGGAACTCGACATAGCCGAGAATCCTATGAGCACGGTATGACCTGGAAGGTTCAGGTCCCTTCTCAATTCGGTCACAGATTACGGAACGTAAGGGTGCCTGCTCAACGCGGACCCCACTGGACGCGTCTAGCCGCAGACCTTTCCGCTCGGCGGCACCTTGCCCCGCAGCAGATAGTCGTTGACCGTACGGCGGACGCAGGCGTTGCCGCTGTCGTACGCGCCATGCCCCTCGCCCCGGTACGTCAACTCCACGCCGACGCCGGGGCCCAGCTCCTCCACCATTTTCCGGGCGCCCGCGTACGGGGTGGCCGGGTCGCCGGTGTTGCCGACGACCAGGATGGGCGCGGCGCCCGGGGCGCTGACGTCCGGGGTGCGCCAGGCGCCGTGCACCGGCCAGCCGGTGCACTGGGTGAGGCTCCAGGCCAGGTACGGGCCGAAGACCGGGGACCCCTTGCGGAACTCGGGCAGCTTCGCCTTGATGTCGTCGACCGTGTAGCGCTGTTTGAAGTCGGCGCAGGAGATCGCGGTGAGGGAGGACTGCAGGGTGCTGTAGTTGCCGTCCGGGTTGCGCCCGTTCATGGCGTCGCCGAGGGCCAGCAGGATTTTGCCGTCGCCCTTTTGGGCGTCCGCGATGCCCTGGGTGAGGTACTGCCAGAAGTCCTGCGAGTAGAGGGATTGCGCGATGCCCCCGTTGGCCAGGGACTCGGTCAGATTGCGGTTGCCGATGCCGGGCACCGGGCGCCGGTCGAGCCTCTTCTGCAGCGTGCGGATCTCCGGCTGTGTGGGGCAGGTGGAGACGTTGCCAGTGGCGTCGCACGCCTTCATGTAGTCGTTCAGCGCCAGCTGAAAGCCCTTCGCCTGGCCGAGGGAGCCCTGCGCGGGGTCCTGCGCCGGGTCGACGACGCCGTCGAAGAGCGCGCGCCCCACCTTCTTGGGGAACAGGTGGGCGTAGACGCCGCCCAGTTCGGTGCCGTAGGAGACGCCGAAGTAGTGGAGCTTGTCGTCGCCCAGGACGCTGCGCATGAGATCCATGTCACGGGCGGCGTTGGCGGTGCCGACGTACGGAAGCACCTTCCCGGAGTTCTTCTCACAGGCGGCGGCGTACCGCTTGACGCGGCTTACAAGGGACTTCACTTCCGCGGAGTCGTCCGGGGTCGAGTCGGCCGCGTAGAAGGCGTCGAGCTGCCTGTTCCCCAGGCATCTCACCCCGCTGCTGCGGCCGACCCCGCGCGGATCGAAGCTGACCAGGTCGTAGCGGGTGCGCAGCTCCTTGTAGCCGCTCGCGAGGGCGGGGAGGGTGGAGACGCCGGAGCCGCCGGGGCCGCCGAAGTTGAAGATGAGCGAGCCGATCCGCTTGTTCGGCTGGGTGGCCTTGGCGCGGATCAGGGCGATCCCGATGGTGTCCCCGTGCGGCTTGCCGTAGTCCAGCGGGGCGTGGAGCGTCGCGCACTCCCACTGCTTGCCGGGGGCCTTGGTCGCCCCGTCCTCGCTGTCGTCGGGGGCGGGGCAGGTGGACCACTTCAGCTTCTGGTGAGCCGAGGTGTCCGGCCGTCCGCCACCGCTTCCACCGCAGCCGACGGCGGCGGTCAGCAGCAGGGCGACGGCGGCCGACGCACCGGCGCGTACGGATCGGGACACGGCGGCTCTCCGGGAGTGGGGGCGTGCCGCCATCCTCGGGCCTGCGCGGGCCCGGCGCGCGCTGTGCGGGCGTACGGGTGAGGCGTGTGGGTGAGGGGTGTGGGTGAGGGGTGGGGCGTACGGGTGAGATCCGCCACGCCCGGCCCCTGCAGAGCCCCTGCAGGGCCCCTACAGGGCCTGTTTGCGGGTGAGGTGGGTGAAGGCCAGCCAGCCCGGCAGCACCGGCAGCCAGAAGACCATCAGCCGGAACAGCAGCACCGCGGGCGCGGCCGTCTCGTACGGCAGCCCGGCCAGCGTCAGACCCGCGATCAGCGCCGCCTCGACGGCTCCCACGCCGCCCGGGGTGGGAGCCGCCGACCCCAGGGCGTTGCCCGCGAGGAAGACCACGGCGATGCTCGCGTAGCTCATGTCGCCGCCGAACGCCCGGATCGAGGCGTCGAGGCACAGCACGTTGGCCGCTGTCAGCAGCAGCATCCCGCCGATGCCGGTGAGCAGCTTCTTGGGCCGCTGCAGCACGTCCAGCATCCGCGGGACGACGCCCGCGAACAGGGACCGCACCCGCGTGGACACGAACTTCCGCAGCACCGGGATCGCGGCCACCACGAGCGCGAGCACCGCGGCCGTCAGCAGCCCGGCGATCACCGTGCGGGACGGCGAGAGGGTCGGGGTGCGCTCGGTCCCGGTGATATAGCCGAAGGTCAGCAGCAGCAGGATATGGCTGGCGAGGCCGAACAGCTGGGACGCGCCGACGCTGGCCACCGCCAGCCCTGGGCGCACCCCCTGGCGCTGCAGGAAGCGGGCGTTGAGCGCGACCCCGCCGACCGCGGCGGGCGCCACCAGCTTCACGAACGACGCGGCGACCTGCGCCAGCACGGTGCGCCCGAACGGCACCTTCTCCGGTACGAAGCCCAGCAGGCTCAGCGCCGCCGCGACGTACGTCAGCGCCGAGAACAGCAGCGCGGCCACCACCCAGATCCAGTTGGCCTCGCCGACCACCGTGCCCAGCTTGATGTGGGTGAACTGGGACAGCAGGAAGTACGCGGCGAAGGCGCCCGCGCAGAAGCTGACCAGGGTGCGCGGCTTGATGCGCTCCAGCCGCACCGGCTCTATCGGCGCCTGCGGCCTGATCAGCAGCACCTGCTGACGGATCTGGGAGAGCAGGTCCTCCTCCCGGGCCCCCTCCAGGGCCTCGTCGATCGCCCGCTTCTCCGCCTGCTTCTCGGCCTTGAGCACCTTGCGGTCGACAGCGGCCGCGGCCGCTGCCGGCCGATGCCTGGCCTTCTCCGCGGTCTCGTCCGCCGCCTCGGACTGCTGAGCCGCCTCCCCGGCTTCCGCGGCCTCTTTGGCGGCTTTGGCCTCCCGGGCTTCCTTGGCGGCGCGCGAGGCTTCCAGGACGGCTTCCCGCTGCCGCTGCGCGCGCTCGCGCGCCAGCTGGCGCAGCGTCGCGCGGGTGCTGCGGTTGAGGGCGAGCGGCTGGAGCAGCGGGAGGCTGTCGGCGACCGCGTCGGGGCCGAGGACCCGGGCCGCGGCGGCGACGGACCGCTCCGCGCCGACCCGCAGCCCGAGCGTGGTGAGCAGCTGCGCGACATCCATCCGCAGCACCACGTCGCCGGCCGCGATCTCACCGCCGCGCAGATCGGTCAGCACGACCTTGCCGGAGCGGTCCACCAGCAGCGCGTCGCCGTCGAGGCGGCGGTGGGCGATACGGCGGGACTGCAGCGCCTGGACCTGCTGCCAGGCCTCGGCCAGCAGCTCGTCGGTGATCGCCTCGTCGGGCAGCGCGTTGAGCGGGCGGCCGCCGAGGTGTTCGTAGACCAGCATCACGGCGTCCGGGCCGAGCTCGGAGGTGGCGATCAGCTTCGGCGCGTTGGCGCCGGCCGCGATGGCCGCGTACGACAGCAGCGCTTCCTGTTCGAGGGCCTGGCGCAGCGTCTGGAGGCTGCGCGGCGGGGTGATGGTGCGCAGCGTCAGCCGCTGCCAGACGCGGTAGAAGAACCCCTGGGCCTGCTGTTCGCGGTCCACGACGGTGACGTCCAGGGGCGGGCCGTCCTCGAGCGTGACCAGATAGCGGCGGCCGCGGTCGTTGTGGTTCCCGTGCTCGCCGTCCGCGGAGCCGGAGTCGTCGTATCGCAGCGCGCTGACCGGGGCGAAGCCGACGCGGCGCAGCCCGGCGAGCAGATGTTGTCCGGTGGGCCGTACGTTCGGCGAGCCGACGGCGTACAGCGTGCCGTAGGCCACGGTCCAGCCGATCAGCACGGTGATGATGATCGAGAACGGTGTGGTGTAGCCGCCCACCAGCACCGCGAAGGCGTCGAGCAGCAGCACGAACCACATGGCCACCCGCCAGCGCGGGCGGCGGGCCATGCCGACGGCCGTCATATAGGCGATGACGGGTGCCAGATAGCCGTGTACGGGGTCGCTGAAGGTGCCGCCGGGCGCCGGCTGGGTGAGCGCCTCCCGGATCGATTCGGGGGCGCCACGGGCCACCCACAGGTCGGTGGCCAGGGACACGCCGTGGGCGAGGACGGCGGCCAGCACGCCGTCGGCGATCCGCAGCCCGTCGCGTTTGATCAGCCGCTCGATGGCGAACGCCATCGGGAGCAGCAGCACCGCGACGCCGGCCGCCAGGCCCGCGAAGTCGATCAGCAGCGTCGGCGCCTGGTCGGCGCCCTGGCCGATGTCCTTCTCCAGACCGGCGGTGGTGCCGTGCGCGAAGGCCGCGATGGCCAGCACGGTGCCGATGCCCAGGATGCCGAGCAGCAGTCGTAGCAGGTCGAAGGGGCGGTGGACGCGGGCGGGGAGCAGCGGCTCGTCGCCGGAGACGCGGTCGACGTGCGGATGGGGGTCGTCGCAGTCGGGGGAATCGGGAGAAGCGGGAGAAGCGTGCGAATCCGGGGCGATGGGGGAATCCGGTGCGACAGGGGACGGATCCGGGGCGGCGGCGGACGGCTCCGGCTGCTTGGCGCGGGGCAGCACCTTGGGGGCGCGGGCCTCCCCTTCAGGAGGCTGCGCACCCTGCTGCTCGGCCGTCTCTTCTTGATCTCGTATCACCAGTCACCGCCCGGAAGATGGTGGCATGCCCGGGCTGGGGAGGTGGGCATCAGGGTGCATTTCGGGGGCGTGAAATTCGGATCGTACGTCGTGTATGGGCTCGGTGCACCCTTGGCGAGGGGATCGGGGGAGGGCCCTGTGGAGGGCCGGCGGGGCTGTCGGTGGGATGCGGCAGGATGTGCCGGATGAGCCGGATTCCCGATCACAGCGGTGAGCGCGCCGAGGGCGAGCGGACGGGGGCCGCGCACGAGCTGCCCGAGTACGCGGAGCGAGTGCTGGAGGTCGCCGAGCTGATTCCGCCCGGCCGGGTGATGACGTATGGCGATGTTGCCGAATGGCTGGGCGAGGGCGGCCCGCGGCAGGTGGGCCGCGTCATGGCGCTCTACGGGGGTGCCGTGCCCTGGTGGCGCGTGGTGCGCGCGGACGGCGTGCTGCTGTCCGGCCATGAGCTGCGCGCGCTGGACCACTACCGGGAGGAGGGCACGCCGCTGCGTGAGGCGGCGCGCTCGGCCGAGGGCCATCTGCCGCGGCTCGACCTGGCCCGGGCCCGCTGGGACGGCGGTGAGGGCGAGTCCGGTGGGAACGACGGGGCCGGTGCCGACTGACGACGGGCGGCGCGCCCGCCGGTTCCCCGGCCGGCCCGAGCCATGCCTGAGCGCCGCGGCGCGCCCGCGGCCGTATCCACAGCCATTCGGGTGACGCCCCGCGTCACATGAGAGGCTGTGCCGCACCCAGCACACCCACCAGGACCGGCGATCCACGTGAGCTCCTCCTCCTCGTCCCTTCCGCGCCAGCGGCAGGCTCGACAGCCGTCCTCGCGGCAGCCGTCCCCGGGTACGTACCGGCTGGTCCGCACCCGGCCGGACCCGGTGGCTCCGCCTGCCCTGGACGCACGGCAGCGCGCTGTGGTCGACCACCCGGGCGGGCCGCTGCTGGTGCTCGCGGGTCCGGGCACGGGCAAGACGACGACACTCGTGGAGGCGGTGACCGAGCGGGTGCGGGGCGGTGCGGACCCCGAGCGGATCCTCGTGCTCACCTTCAGCCGCAAGGCGGCGGTCGAGCTGCGCGATCGGATGGCGGCGCGCCTGGGGGGTGCCCGCGGCCCGCAGGCCACGACCTTCCACTCATTCTGTTATGCCCTGGTCCGCGCACACCAGGACATGGACATTTTCGCCGATCCGGTGCGTTTGCTGTCGGGCCCCGAGCAGGACGTCGTCGTCCGTGACCTGCTGGCCGGGCAGGCGGAGCTGGAGCGGGAGGGGCGCGCCGCGGTCCGCTGGCCGGACGAGCTGCGCGCCTGCCTGACCACCCGCGGCTTCGCCGACGAGGTGCGCGCGGTGCTCGCGCGCAGCCGGGAGCTGGGGCTCGACCCCCGCGCGCTGGGGGACTTCGCGGCGCGCCAGGGCCGGCCGGACTGGCGGGCGGCGGCATCCTTCCTCGCGGAGTATCTGGACGTGCTGGACGCCCAGGGGGTGCTGGACTACGCGGAGCTGGTGCACCGGGCGGTGCTGCTCGCGGAGCAGTCCGACACGGCGGCGGAGCTGGCGGCGCGCTACGACGCCGTCTTCGTCGACGAGTACCAGGACACGGACGTGGCCCAGCTGCGGCTGCTGCGCGCGCTGGCGGGCGGCGGCAGGACGCTGGTCGCCTTCGGCGACCCGGACCAGTCGATCTACGCCTTCCGCGGCGCCGACGTGGGCGGCATCCTCGAATTCCCGCACAGCTTCCCGCGCCGGGACGGCAGACCGGCGCCCGTCCAGGTCCTGACCACCTCCCGCCGCTCCGGCGCCGCGCTCCTCGCGGCCACCCGCCTGCTCACCCACCGGATGCCGCTCACCCGCCTCCCGGCGGACGCGGTGCGCGCCCACCGGGAGCTGTCGGCCGTCCGCGGCGGCGGGCGCGTCGAGGCGTACACCTACCCGACGGCGGGCTCCGAGCTCGACAACATCGCCGACATCCTGCGCCGCGCCCACCTGGAGGACGGCGTTCCGTGGCGCGAGATGGCCGTGCTGGTGCGCGCGGGAGGCCGTTCACTCCCCGGCGTGCGCCGCGCGCTGACCTCGGCGGGCGTGCCCGTGGAGGTCGACGGCGACGACATCCCCCTGCGCCATGAGCCCGCGGTGGCCCCCCTACTGACCGCCCTACGCGCCGCCGCGACGGCCGCCCTGCGAGCCCCCACGGGCCGGGGCGCCCCCACGGCGGCCCGCGGCCGGGCGCCTGCCGAGCCCACAGGGCTCGCCGGGGCGCCAGGCGTGGCCGGTGCCGCCGGGTCGGCAGGGCCCGCCGAGGCGCTGGGCGCGGGTTCCCCCGCCCCGGGCGAGGCCGAGGCCGCGCCCACGGCGACTCGCGGCCAGGCGCCCGCCGGGCCCGCCGAGGCCGCAGGGCCCACCGCGCCCGCCGAGGCGCTGGGCGCGGCTTCCCCCGCCCGGCGCGAGGCCGAGGCCGCCGACGCGGCCGGGCCCGACGCCGACGCCGACGCCGACGCGGGCGCGTCGCCGGTCGGGGGGCCGGGCGCCGGTGGGCGCCCAGGGGGTGCGGGCGGCGGCGCTGCCAGTGCCGCCGGGCTCGATGTTGAGACCGCGCTGACGCTGCTCGCCTCGCCCCTCGGCGGCATGGACGCCGCTGATCTGCGGCGGTTGGGGCGGGCGCTGCGGGAGGAGGAGCGGGCGGCGGGGCGGGCCGTGCCGCGCCCCTCCGACGTACTGCTCGCCGAAGCGCTCGCCGAGCCCGAGCGCCTGGTCGCGCACGACCCGGCGTACGCGCGCGGCGCGCAGCGCCTCGGCCTGCTGCTGCGCAAGGCGCACGAACTGCTCGCGGGCGGCGGCACGGCGGAGCAGGCGCTGTGGGAGCTGTGGGACGGCACGTCCTGGCCGCAGCGGCTGGAGCGGGCCGCCCACCGCGGCGGGGCCGCCGGGCGTAACGCGGACCGCGACCTGGACGCGGTGTGCGCGCTGTTCGAGACCGCAGCGCGCGCGGAGGAGCGCGTCGGCGGCCGGGGCGCGCTCAACTTTCTCGACGAGATCGACGCGCAGGACATCGCGGCCGACACCCTCTCGCGCCGCATGGTGAGCCCCGACGCCGTACGGCTGATGACCGCGCACCGCTCCAAGGGGCTCGAGTGGCGGCTCGTCGTGGTGGCGGGGGTGCAGGAGGGGCTGTGGCCCGATCTGCGGCGCCGTGGCTCGCTGCTGGAGGCGGACCGGATCGGCCGGGACGGGCTGGCCGAGCCGCTGTCCCCGGGGGCGCTGCTGGCCGAGGAGCGGCGGCTGTTCTACGTCGCGGCGACGCGGGCCGAGGAGCGGCTGGTGGTCACGGCCGTCAAGGCCGCCGCGGACGACGGGGACCAGCCCTCCCGCTTCCTGACCGAGCTGGGCGTCGAGCCGGTGGACGTCACCCAGCGCCCGCGCCGCCCGCTGGCGGTCGCGGCGCTGGTCGCCGAGTTGCGCGCCACGACCGTCGACCCGGCGGCCTCCGACGCCCTGCGGGACGCCGCCGCGCACCGTCTGGCGCGGCTCGCGGCGCTGCGCGACGACGACGGCCAGCCGCTCGTCCCGGCGGCGCACCCGTACCGCTGGTGGGGCCTGTACGAGCCGACGCACAGCGCGGTCCCGCTGCGCGACCGCGACCGCCCCGTGGCGCTCTCCGGGAGCGCGCTCGACCAACTCGTCAACACCTGCTCGCTGCAGTGGTTCCTGGGGCGGGAGGTGAAGGCCGATACGCCGTCGACGGCCGCCCAGGGCTTCGGCAACGTCGTCCACGTCCTGGCCGACGAGGTGGCCTCCGGCCGCACCCCGGCCGATCTCGCGGTCCTTATGGAGCGGCTGGACTCCGTATGGGACGCCCTGTCCTTCGACGCGCCCTGGAAGTCGCGGCAGGAGAAGGAGCACGCGCGGGCCGCGCTCGAACGCTTTCTGCGCTGGCATGTGATGGAGCGCGGCGGCCGCGCCCCGGTGGCCACCGAGCACGAATTCGACGTCACCTTGGCGGCGGACGCCTACCAGGTGAGGATCCGCGGCAGCATGGACCGGGTCGAGGCGGACGGGGAAGGCCGCGCCTATGTTGTCGACTTCAAAACCGGCAAGCAGTCGGTGACGCGGGACGCCGTCGCCCACCACCCCCAGCTGGCCGTGTACCAGCTCGCGGTGCGGGAGGGCGCGGTGGACGGCCTCTTCGCGGACGGCCACCCCGAGCCGGGCGGTGCGGAGCTCGTACAGCTGCGCCAGGGCGCCGCCCGCAAGGACGGCGGGGACGCCGTCCCCAAGGTGCAGGCGCAGGAGCCATTGCAGGGGGAGTGGGTGGGCGAGCTGTTGGCCACGGCGGCCGGGCGCGTCCTGGACGAGCGCTTCTCCCCGAGCGCGGGCGAGCACTGCAACCGCTGTTCGTTCCGCGGGGCGTGCAGCGCGCGGGCGGAGGGGCAGCAAGTCGTGGAGTGAGTGAGCGCGTGAGTGAGTGAGCGAGCGATGTGGCGTTCGCGACACCGGCCTCGTCCGTGGGCCGGTGGGGACCGGGGCCATGACCTCGGTGTTGACGGCGGTGTCAGCGGGCCCCGATAGCCTCACTGGAATGTCCGCCCGCATCACCGACCCCGAGCAGCTCAAGGAGCTCCTCGGCATTCCGTTCACCCCGGAGCAGATCGCGTGCATCACCGCGCCGCCCTCCCCGCAGGTGATCGTGGCCGGAGCGGGCTCGGGCAAGACCACGGTGATGGCGGCGCGGGTGGTGTGGCTGGTGGGCACCGGCCAGGTCGCCCCGGAGCAGGTGCTCGGCCTCACCTTCACCAACAAGGCGGCCGGGGAGCTGTCGGAGCGGGTACGGAAGGCCCTGGTCAGGGCGGGGGTTACGGACCCCGATCCGGTGCCGCTGCCGGGCGCAGCGGGGGCCCCGCAGGCCCCGGAGACCGCCGCGGGCGAGCCCAACATCTCCACGTACCACGCCTTCGCCGGACAGCTGCTCAAGGAGCACGGCCTGCGTATCGGCCTGGAGCCGGGCGCCCGGCTGCTCGCCGACGCCACCCGCTTCCAGCTCGCCGCGCGCGTGCTGCGCACCGCCCCCGGGCCGTTCCCGGCGCTCATCCGCCCCTTCGCCGACCTGGTCACCGATCTGCTCGCGCTCGACGCCGAACTGGCCGAGCACCTGGTCCCCGCCGAGCGGCTGCGCGCGTACGACGGCGAGCTGCTGCACACACTCGACGGGGTGAAGCTCACCAACGCCGAGCTGCGCAAGGTGCCCGAGGCCGCCCACGCCCGCCTGGAACTCCTGGGCCTCGTCGAGGCGTACCGCGCGGACAAGCGCGGCCGCGACCTGCTCGACTTCGGCGACCAGATCGCGCTCTCGGCCACCTTGGCCCGCACCCGCCCGGAGGTCGGCCGGATTCTGCGCGAGCAGTTCGCGGTGGTCCTCCTGGACGAGTACCAGGACACCTCGGTCGCCCAGCGGCTGCTGCTCTCCGGCCTCTTCGGTGGCGGTACGGGCCATGCCGTCACCGCCGTCGGCGACCCCTGCCAGGCCATCTACGGCTGGCGCGGCGCCTCCGTGGCCAACCTCGACGACTTCCCCGAGCACTTCCCGCACGCCGACGGCAGCCCGGCGCGCCGCTTCGCGCTCAGCGAGAACCGGCGCAGCGGCGGCCGCCTCCTGGATCTCGCCAACGGGCTCGCCGCGCCCCTGCGCGCCATGCACGAGGGCGTCGAGGCGCTGCGTCCCGCGCCGGGGGCGGAGCGGGACGGTGTGGTGCGCTGCGCGCTGCTGCCCACCCACGCCGAGGAGCTGGCCTGGCTCGCCGACTCCATCGCCCATCTGGTGCGCTCCGGCACCCCGCCCGGCGAGATCGCGGTGCTGTGCCGTACGGCCGGCGACTTCGCCCGGATCCAGGGCGCGCTGGTGGAGCGGGAGGTTCCGGTGGAGGTCGTCGGCCTCTCCGGGCTGCTGCACCTGCCGGAGGTCGCCGACCTGGTGGCCGTCTGCGAGGTGCTGCAGGACCCCGGCGCCAACGCCGCCCTGGTGCGGCTGCTGACCGGCCCGCGCTGGCGGATCGGCCCCCGCGACCTGGCGCTGCTCGGCCGCCGCGCCCGCGCCCTCGTACGGTACGAGGGCGCCGGGCCGGACGAGGACGAGGACCCGGACCGGCGCCTCGCCGAGGCAGTCGAGGGCGTCGACCCGGCCGAGATCGTCTCGCTCGCCGACGCCCTGGACACCTTCCTCACCCCCGAAGGACCGGACGACGGGCTGCCGTTCTCGGCCGAGGCCCGGGTCCGCTTCGCCCGCCTCGCCGCCGAACTGCGCGAGCTGCGCCGCTCGCTGGCCGACCCGCTCATGGACGTGCTCCACCGGGTGCTGGCCGCCACCGGCCTGGAGGTCGAGCTGTCCGCCTCGCCCCAGGCCCTGGCCGCCCGCCGCCGGGAGACGCTCGGCAACTTCCTCGACGTCGCCGCGGGCTTCGCGGCCCTGGACGGCGAGGCCACACTGCTGGCGTTCCTCGGCTTCCTGCGCACGGCCGCGCAGTACGAGAAGGGGCTCGACAACTCCCTCCCCGGCGGGGAGAACACGGTCAAGGTGCTCACCGCGCACAAGTCCAAGGGTCTCGAGTGGGACGTGGTGGCGGTGCCGGGCCTGGTCGACAAGCAGTTCCCCAGCGACCAGGCCCGCGAGTCCTGGACGGCGAACGCGCGGGTCCTGCCGCATGCGCTGCGCGGCGACACGGAGACGCTTCCGGACGTCGCCGCCTGGAACGCCAAGGGGCTGACCGCCTTCAAGGAGTCCATGAAGGCGCATCAGCGGACCGAGGAACTGCGGCTCGGCTATGTGACCTTCACCCGCCCCCGCTCCCTGCTGCTCGGCTCCGGCCACTGGTGGGGCCCCACGCAGAAGAAGCCGCGCGGCCCTTCGGCCTTTCTGGAGGCTCTGCGCGAGCACTGTGAGGCGGGCCACGGCGAGGTCGAGGCGTGGGCGCCGCCCCCGGAGGAGGACGAGGAGAATCCGGCCCTCAAGGCCGCGGCCGCCGACCGCGCCTGGCCGCTGCCCCTCGACCCGCAGGGCCTGGCCCGCCGTCGCCACGCCGCGGACGTGGTCCTCGCCCACCTGGACCGCCTCGCGGCGGCCCGCCCCGAGCTCCCCGCGCCCGACGCCGCGCGCCCGCCCGGTGGGCCCGCCGCGC
>NZ_JBSFMM010000211.1:0-19112 GCF_053599555.1 Streptomyces sp. NPDC000941 | reverse complement strand
CAGGGCTCGAAGGCCCTGCCGGTCAGCGCGTCAACCGGTCACCTCTCAGCCGATCTCGGCGCCGTACGCCTGAAGTGCCTCAGGCACCGGCTGGAAGAAGGTTTCACCGCCCGAGGAGCAGTCGCCGCTGCCGCCCGAGGTCAGCCCCAGCGCGGTGTCGTCCGCGAAGAGCGAGCCGCCGCTGTCGCCGGGCTCGGCGCACACGGTGGTCTGGATCAGCCCCTCGACCGTGCCCTCCTGGTAGTTGACGGTCGCGTTGAGGCCGGTGACCTCGCCGTCGTGCACCTTGGTCGTGCTGCCGCTGCGCCGCACCTTCTGGCCGACCGTCGCATCGCCGGCCTTGGTGATGGACTGCGTGCCGCCGTAGAGGTCCACCTCGCTCGGGTGCGCGGTGTCGCCGGTGTACTTGACCAGCCCGTAGTCGTTGCCGGGGAAGCTGCTGCCCGCGTTCTTGCCGATCTCCGGGCCGCCCTGGGACTCGGACCAGCCGCTGATCGCCTCGGTGCAGTGACCGGCGGTCAGGAAGTACGGCTCGCCGCCCTTGACGACGTTGAAGCCCAGCGAGCAGCGCCCGCCCTGGCCCCAGATGGCGTCGCCGCCCGCGATGAAGGTACGGAACATCCCGGCCGAACGGCGCACCTCGACCTTGTCGCCGAGCCCGTCGGCCACCTTGTTCAGCCGGTCGAGCCGGGTTCCCTGGACCGTGCTGTCGGCCGTGACGACGACCTTGTCGGTCCTCGGGTCGACCGACCACGAGGTGCCGGGGATGGTCGCCTTGTCCTTCAGTACCGTACGCGCCGCGCCGAGCTGCGCCAGCGAGTACTTGACCACCCTGGCCTCGGCCCCGGCCTCGCGCACCTGGTCGGCGGCTGCCTGGTCCAGGACGTTGACCACCAGCTTCTTGGCCTCGGCGTCGTAGTATGCCCCGGCCGCGCCGTCCTTGAGGTCGGCGATCAGGGCGGCCGCCGTCTGCCCGGCCTCGGCGGCCGAGAGGGAGGGGGGCGGCGGCGGGGTGGGGGCGGCGTTGGCGGTCTGCAGGGAGATGGCCCCTGCGGCCAGGGCCACGGCGGCGGCGCCGGTGACGGCCATACGTCGCCGGGATATGCGTCGGTGCTTCAACTCAAGCCTCCTGTGGGGGGTTGGGCCCGGCGATGAGGTACGTCGGACCCGGAGGGCTCTTGGCACAGGCGCACCTGCCCAGCAGGCGGCGCGTCCATGCCAAATTGCGCCGCCGAGTATTCCGGGGTGCGCGGGGCGCGTACAAGGTCGCGTACACGTCGCACGGAAGATCACGAAAATGCGCCCCGCCGCGCCGGGCACGGCTGTACGGGCGTACGGGCGTACGGGCGTACGACAGTTCGGCGCAGCGCTACCGCCGAGGGCCGTACCCCTGCAGACCGATGAGGGCGTCGTACGCCTCTTGGACAAGGGCGTTGCCGGGGCCGGGGGCGGCGTTGGCCAGGGCTACCAGGGCCGTTGCATGGCGCGGGTTGAAGCCGGCGAAGGCCGTGAATCCGCGGGTGGCGCCCGAGTGGTGGTACAGGTCGGAGCCGTCGGGGCGTCGGCGGATGTTCCACACCAGGGACAGGCCGCGGCCGTTCGGCAGCCGGACCCGGGGGCGGGTGACATCGCGCAGAGCGGTCCGCAGCGCGCCCGGGGCGGGGGCCGGCGCGGGGTCGAGGATGGCCTCGACGAGGGCGAGCAGATCACGCGCGCTGGTGCGGAGGGCTCCGGCGGCGGGCAGGCCGGGGATACGGAAAGCGGGCCGGACCCGGCCGTACCAGTAGCCGGTGGCCTGCGCGCCCCCTTCGGCCGCCGAGGTGGCGCAGCCGGTGTCCCGCAGCCCGAGCGGCCGCAGCACGCGGGCGTCGAGGAGCGTGGGGTACGGGGTGCCGTCGGCCGCACCGGTCAGGGCGTGGCCCAGCAGGCCGAGGCCGAAGTTGGAGTAGCGCACACGGGTGCCGGGGGCGGCCCGCAGCCTGGTGCGGGCCAGCGCCCGCAGCACGTCGTCGGGGGTGAAGGCGGCGTAGGGGTTGGTGAAGAGGAGTGGGGCCGCCGAGCGGAGCAGTCCGGGTGGGAGGCGCGGCAGTCCGGAGGTGTGGGTGGCGAGATGGGTCAGGGTGATGGCGGTGCCGCCCGCGGGCAGGCGGGTGGCGGCGGGGAGATGACGGACGAGGGGGTCGTGGTGGCCCAGGTCGCCGCGGGCCGCCTGTTCGGCCAGCAGCAGGGCGGTGAACGTCTTGGTGAGGGATCCGGCCTCGAAGCGGGTGTCCGCGTCGGCCGGCACATGGCTGTGGTGGGCGATATGGCCGCGTACCACCAGGGCGCGGCGGCCTTCGTGGTGCAGCCCGACCGCGATCGCGCTGGCCCCGGGCGCCGCGGACAGCAGCATGCGGGTGGCCCGGCGCACCACGGCGGGGGCGAGCAGGTGGTCCGCGCCGTCTGCCGGGCCGTCCGAGAGGGCGCCGGTGGGGGTGTGGGTGGTCATGGTGTGGGGCTGTCAGGTGCGCTGGTTGCGGGGGTGTCCAGGGCGCGGGCCAGGGCCACGGAGGCGGCGATGGCGGCCACGGTGGTGGTGTGCTGGTGGTCGTGGAAGCGGGTGACGGTGTCGTCGTCGACAGGCTGGTCGTCGCGGGGCATCAGGCCGTCGGCGCGCTGGAGTTCCGCCAGCCGCCGCCAGTCGTCCGGCTCGGCGTACGGCTCGGGGAGACAGCTGCCGACGAGCAGCAACTCGCCGACCAGGTCCCACTGGCAGGTCTCGGTCCAGATGTCCGTCCACACCGGAAGCCAGCGGGTGAGGTAGGCGGCCATATCGCCGGGCAGCCCGCCCGGCCACCGGCCCCAGTCGGTGAGGTGGAAGACGGTGTGGGTGACGTGGTACCCGGTCATCCAGTCGATGCACCAGGGCGCCGGGGTGCCGCCGAGCCAGGTGGCCCGGGCCGACGTCTCCCAGTCGGGCGCCCCCGCGCCGCGGTCGTGGCCGGTGATGCGCAGGGCGTTGGCGACGGCGAGCCGGCGGTTGGGCACATGCTCGACGACATGGGCGGCGCCCAGCGCGGCGTGGTGGGGGATCAGCCGCTCCAGGCCGGGGTGGCGGTAGCCGGCCCGGGCGAAGTGGGCGTATCCCTCGATGGTGTCGGTGGCCAGGGGGTGGCGCAGCAGCCGCTCGTACAGCAGAGCGCCCTCCTTCAACTGGGCCCAGCTGAAGTCCAGCAGTTCGCGGGCGAGGGTGGCCTCGCGGCTGCCGGCGGTGCCGTCGCGCAGGACGAGGGAGGCGGCCAGCCCGGTCTCCGCGAGTGCCTTGTAGCCGTCCGTGTTCCCGGTGATGTCCCCGCCGTCCAGCGCGCCCAGTTGGCGGTGGGTGTGCAGCCAGCCCAGGGCGCGGGAACGGATGTCATGGGCGACCCCGGCCAAGGCCGTGCTCATGCCCCTCCCTCCCGCTCAGTCTTGGCGCGCTCCAACGCGCGGGCTTCCCTCGTCGCTGCTCGCTCCTCCGTCACTGCGCCACCTCCGCGCCGAGCAGCCGGCGGGCGATCGCCGCGTCCAGCAGACAGCGGTCGTCGCCGCCGCGCAGCGCGATGTCCTCGGCCAGCAGGGCCACATCCAGCGGGAGCGCGACTCCGTCGGCGGCCAGCCAGGCCAGCCAGCGGGTGATACGCGCCGCGGTGGCGAAGTCCCGTCGCAGCAGCGCGCGGGTGGCGCCGCGGGACAGGGCCAGGACGCCGGAGCGCGCGGCCTGGTGCACCGGCCCGTCCAGACCGGGCAGCGCCAGCGACGCCAACTGCCCCATCCGCAGCGACCAGGGCACCCAGCCCTCACCGCCATCGGCCGAGCGGTGGCGGGGCGCGCTGTCGTCACACGGCGCCGGCCCCTGCGGCACCGGTGCCGGGGCACACCACGGGTCGGGATCGAGCCGGGCCGCCACGGCCACCAGCCCCCAGTCGATCCAGGCCCGGAGCCACGGCCGCTCCCGCCCGCCTGGTGGCGCGGCGGGCGGGCGCCGTACGGGAGGCAGCGCCGAAAGGCTGCCGCGTACGGCGGCCGACTCCTCCGGCAGCAGGGCCCGGCCGGTCAGCACATACGGGGCCAGCGCATCGGCCCCCAGAACGCGTACGGCGCCCACCGCGACCGCCGCGCTCGATGTCGCCGTCGCGCCGCCTCCGTCGCCGCCTCCGTCACCTGCTACGTCGCCTGCTACGGACGGCTCGCGATGCGCCGCCTGAGAATCCGCCGCCCGGAGATGCGCCGCCACGACAGCCGTGCCCCCGGCGCCCCGCAGGGCATCGAGGGCACAGCGCGCCAAGAGCTCGGCCGATGCGCTGACAGCAGCGCGTGACCGCTCGGTGATCACCGGCGCCGAGGCTCCTTCGGGGCCCTCGGCTCCTTCGGCTCCTTCGGCTCCTTCGCCGAAAGCACCATCATGACCAGGGATGTCATGGCCGGGGTGTGCAGCGGAGCGCCGCTCACCGGCGCCTCAGGCCGTGCCATCAGCCCCTCCAGCGACTCCGCGTGCAGGGTCAGGCCGTCTTGCCGTTGTCTTTCGACCAGCATCGTCACTCCTGGTGAAGAGCGCCAACATTACGTGGATGCTTCCCTATCAAATCCTGCGCAAGAGCCACAAGCACGACCCGCCAGCCCAAAAGGGGAAATTGTTAGTCATAACGGCGCACAGCAGAACCGGCGGTCCGTCGATGCGGACCGCCGGCTCTGTTGTGCCGCTGGTGCGCGGATCAGCTCCGGCGGGTCACGGTCTCGGGGCTCGTCTCCGTCCGCACTTCACGGCGCGGACGGGGCTCGGCACGGGTCTCGGCCGGCTCGACCAGTTCGGGCATACCGGCGGATGCCGCGGCGGCCGGCCGATCCGCGGGCCGCTCCACCGGCCGATCCGTCGGCCGATCCGTCGGCCGATCCGCGGGCCGGGGCTCCGGGGCGGCCCGGGTGCCGTCGGATGGGGGCGCCTCCTGGCCCCTCTCGAGGAAGCGCAGCAGCTCCACGGGGATGGGCAGCACCAGCGTGGAGTTCTTCTCGGCGGCCACCGCCATCACGGTCTGCAGCAGCCGCAGCTGCAGCGCGGACGGCGTCTCGGCCATCTGCTCGGCCGCCTGCGCCAGCTTCTTCGAGGCCTGCAGCTCCGCGTCCGCGTTGATGACGCGGGCCCGCCGCTCCCGGTCGGCCTCGGCCTGGCGGGCCATCGAGCGCTTCATGGTCTCCGGCAGCGAGACGTCCTTGATCTCCACCCGGTCGATATGCACGCCCCACCCCACGGCCGGGCTGTCGATCATGAGCTCCAGGCCCTGGTTCAGCTTCTCGCGGTTGGACAGCAGATCGTCCAGGTCGCTCTTGCCGATGATCGAGCGCAACGAGGTCTGGGCCATCTGGGAGACCGCGAAGCGGTAGTCCTCGACCTGGATGATCGCGTCCGTCGGGTCCACGACCTTGAAGTAGACGACCGCGTCGACCCGCACGGTCACATTGTCCCGGGTGATGCCCTCCTGAGCGGGCACGGGCATGGTCACGATCTGCATGTTCACCTTGCGGAGCCGATCGAAGCCCGGAACGATCATCGTGAACCCGGGGGGACGGACCGCCGACCGCAGCCGGCCGAGCCGGAGGACCACGCCCCGCTCGTACTGCTTGATCACGCGCGCCGCCGCCATCGCGTAGACAGCCCCACACGAGACCACGATCGCGCCTGCTGTCACAAGCTCCTGGACCATCACGGCCACCTGCCTGCCGTATCGCGAGCGATGCCCCATTTGGGGCGTTGTTGTCAACGATAGCCCCGCCCCGACGGGCCGGGGAGGGATGCGTCGGCAACCGAAATCGCCCCGGAACGGCAGGAACCCCCGCCCGGAGGACCGGGCGGGGGTCACGGGGCTCGGCCGGGCAGCCGGCCGTGGGTCGGTACGGCCGTGGGGATCCGTACCGGCCGTGGATCGGGTGGATCAGCAGATCAGCGGTCGATCAGCAGTGGATCAGCGGATCAGCGGTCGATCAACAGATCAGCGGCGGATCAGCGGATCAGCAGTCGATCGGCGGATCAGTAGACGCTCACGCCGTACGCGTTCAGCGCCTCGACGACCGGCTGGAAGAAGGTCGTACCGCCGGAGGTGCAGTTGCCGCTGCCGCCGGAGGTGAGGCCGAGGGCGGTGGTGCCGGCGTACAGCGGGCCGCCGCTGTCGCCGGGCTCGGCGCAGACGGTGGTCTGGATCATGCCGTAGACGATGTCACCGCCGCCGTAGTTCACCGTGGCGTTCAGCGCGGTGACCCGGCCGCTGTGGATGCCGGTGGTGGAGCCGCGGCGGGTGACCGTCTGGCCGACGGTGGGGTTGGCGGCGCTGGTGATGTCCTGGCTGCCGACGGTGCCGGCGGGGGTCACCGAGCCGCTGTACCGGACCAGACCGTAGTCGTTGGTCGGGAAGCTGGAGCCGGCGGTGGGGCCGATGGTCGTGGAGTGGCCGGAGTTGCTCCACCAGGTGCCCGCGCCGTCGGTGCAGTGACCGGCGGTGACGAAGTAGTTGGCGCCACTGCTGTTGCGCACGTTGAAGCCGAGGGAGCAGCGCCAGCTATCCGCGTAGATAGCGTCGCCGCCGGAGATCAGTTTGTTTATCTTGCCCGGGGTGCGCTTGATCTCGATCGCGTCGGCGTTCGCGCCGGCGGTGCTCTTGATCTTGGAGATCTCGGCCTGCGAGACGGTGCTGTCGGCGGTGACCACAAGGGTGTTGGTCGCCTTGTCGACATACCAGGCGGTGCCCGCGACATCGGCCTCGAGCACGGCGCCGCCGGCCGCCTTGGCCTCGGCCGCGGTGGTCTTGGGAGTCGCGTCGTTTCCGGCGTAGGCGGGGGCGGCGAGCGCCGTCCCGGCCACCACGGCCGAGGTGGCGGCCACCAGGGCGAGACGTCTCGCGTGCTTGCTGTGGGGGGCGTTGCGCTTGATCCTCAACTCTTCCTCCGAGGGAATCGGGGGTCCGCTTGGGTGGGCAGGCCCGTGAGGCGCAGTCAATGAGCACACGAACGGGAACGCCGCGGTCGTTTCCGACGTGCTCCTGACAAGCGCTCCCGGAAGTATTCGTGGAGTCAACCAAGGTGCGCAAGAGGTCAATTAAAAAAGTCGTCGGCACAAGTCGCATGGCCCCGGCGGCTTCCGGCCACCGGGGCTGTGCACCCATCCCTCGGGTACCTGGTTGGACGAGTCGGCGGGGGATCAGGTTCCGCCCGCTGCAGACGACTTCGCCCCGGGGCGTGAAAGACCGAGATGTTCGCGCAGCGTTCTCCCCTCGTACCGGGTCCGGAACGCACCGCGCTCCTGGAGCAGCGGCACCACCCGGTCGACGAACTCGTCGAGCCCGCCGGGGGTCAGATGAGGTACGAGGATGAAGCCGTCGGCGGCCCCGGCCCGTACGAAAGCGGCCATCTCCTCGGCGACCGCCTCCGGTGTGCCGATGAAGGACTGCCGTCCGGTCGCCTCGATGACGGTCTGCCGGATGGACAGCCCCTTCTCCTCCGACAGAAGAAGTCGAACAGGCCGCGCTCGGCGGTGCGCGCGAGGTGTTCGAAGGAGGAGAACTCGATCTGGTTCCCGGACCGCGGATCTTGCCAGAACGTGGTGTTGTTGACGCCGGGGAAGTGCGCGGCCAGGTGCGTCGCCCTGGTCGTCTCGCCGCTCAGTGTCATCGGGAAGCCTTCCTGGCCAGTGCGTACCGGTTGGTCGGGCGGGCCGGGCCCAAAGGGTCGCGGAGTGTGGTGCTGGGGTAGGCGGCTGCTGGCCGAAGGGTGTGCGTAAGGTGTTTTAGCTCGATCGTGTGATGGTCTGCTTCCGGGGTTGCGGTGTTCCCTGCGGGGCGGGGTAGCGTGAACTTGCGATCTGGGACGCCGGGTTCGGTGCCAGCGTGCGGGGCCCCTGCTCCACCGGAGTGATGGTTCAGGGCCTCCTCGTCGCCTCTGGCCAAGCCCACAGGCCAGGTCGCACCAGGGAACCGGCCTCCCGGGCTCGGACCACGGACAGGATCCGTGTCGCCACCCCGGGGTCGAGTACGCCGGGGACCAGTGCGCCCAAAACCGTTCGGGGCGTGCCAGTGCGCGGGCCCACTCCCGCTCACCGCTCAGGAACGGTAGAAGGTGCGGAAGAGTCAGAAGTGCTGCAGCAAGACTGCGGTGCCGTAGACGAACCGCTCCCGGTCGCGACGCGGTACGACGGGGTGATGTGGAAGCCGTCCACAATCCCCGCCTGGTGTCAGCATGCGATCGGTTCCGCGAGATCGACCGGTCCCCGGGGTACAGCGGGGCCCGTCCTCCTCGCCGCCAGCGGGCCGCTAGGCGGCGGGAGTTCGGAGGCCGGTTCACCGTCGGACAGGTCGGCCGCGACGGCGGCGAGCACGCTGAGCGCGTCCTCGTCGCGGCCGTCGGCCACCGCACGCCGCCGCAGCTCATCGCGGATCGCGTCGGCCGCCCCAAGAGGACGACGACGAGATCCGCGACGTGTCCACGGGGCGCTTCATCGACCGCGACAAGCTGCACTACGTCGACTTCGGGACGGTAGGCACCAGGCCAATCCGCCCGGTGTCGGGCGCCACCCGCGAGAGCACCGCGAGCGCGTCGAGCCTGCCCTGCCCCTCCCCCGGCGGGCCCAGGGAGTCGTCCAGGGTGATGAAGTCGAGCATGCCGCGTTCGGCGAGGCGCGCGAGCTCGACGAAGTACGGCGCCTGGTACTGCCCGGTGCCGTCGACGGCGGCGGCCAGGTGGAGCAGACGGGGTCGGGGCGCGGGGCGTGCCCCGCGGGGGTGCGCCCCGGCAGGCGGCTGGGATTCGGCCATGGTCAGGGGCCTTCCTGGTGAGGGGTCGACGGTTCAGCAGGCCTGGGCTCGGACCGTGAGCGAGGCGTGCGGGGCGCCTGGAGCCTGCGGGGCCTGCGGGGCCTGCGGGGCCTGCGGGGACATGGAACGGAGCAGCGACAGCAGGGCGCGCGCCGTCGCGTCGTTCTGGCGGAAGACGGGCGCGTTCGTACGGGGCCGGGCGAACCCCCCGGAGCCGCGGGCGTCGGTGTGCGGGCCGAGCGCGAAGCGGCGCGGGTGGGGGCGGCCGGCCCGGTCCAGGATCCGGCCGTCGTCGGGGCTGACGGCGAGCAGCCCGGCGGGGGTGGTGGCGGCGCCGTCCCGGTGCAGCGAACGCAGCAGCGCGTCGCGGGTGTGCGCCACGGTCGGCTCGGGCAGCCGGGCCTCGACCAGCGCACGGGCCTCCACCGCCGGGCCCACCACCCCGGCGCCGCTCGCCCGGAAGACCTTGCGCAGTGGATCGGCGACCACCCGCAGCTCAGGGCCGAGGAAGCGCACCACGCCGGCGCGGGAGAGCGCGAGCAGTTGGCGCAGCCGGGGGCCGGGCGGGCCGGAGGCGAGGTAACTGAAGAAGCCGTGCCATTGGCCGCCGATGTCGCCGAGCCGCATCAGCTGGCCGTATACGGACAGCAGGGCGAGGAAGACCGCGAGATCGGGGCTGTTGCCGGGGTCGTGGCGGCGCGCGAGGTCGGCCTCGATATGCGCGCGCAGGCCCTGCTGCAGGTCCTCGTGGCTCGCGAACCGCCGCCCGGCCAGGGGCCGGTCGAGGGCGTCGAGGTCGAGCCGGTCCGCCGGGTCGGGGACGGCGGCCGCGACCAGGGCGCGCAGTTCGGGGCCGCCGGGCGGGCAGGCGGCGTATCGCTTCTCGAAGTCGGGCCAGGGCATGGCCGTACGGTCGGCATGGGCCGTGAACAGCCGGTGGTAGTGGGCGAAGCCGAGTTCCTTGGCGATCAGCGGCCAGATGTCGCGGCGGTAGTCGGGCCGGCCGGGGCGCCGCAGCAACTCCTCGACCTGGGCCGGTCCGAAGAACCGGGGCAGCGGCGGGCGTTCGCCCCGCCAGCCGTAGCCGATCTTGGCGCGGTACGGGACGCCGCGCCGCGAGCCGACGTGGAGCACCGGCTCACGGCCGGAGGGCCGGTACGTCAGCTCCCCGTCGCCGTCGCCCCCCTCGTCGTAGCGTCCGCCGCGCCCCTCGGTGAGCAGGACCATCAGGTCGACGAAGGCGAGCCCGAAGCCGCGCACGATCACCGGCTCGCCGGGGCGCAACCGGCTCAGATCGCTGTCGGCGGTGAACTCCGGCGGCAGGTGCACGAGTCCGTGTTCGGCGGCGAAGGCGGCCAGCGCCCGCTGCTCCTGGTCGGGTTCGGCGTCGAGGTGGCCGAGGGCGAGCACGACTGCGTCGGCGGCCAGCGGGGTGGCCCGGCCCTCCAGCCACACCTGCTGCGCCCCGTCGCGCGGGCCGGTGATCCGTACGGCGCGGCAGCGGTGCCGGTGGACCGTGACGGCGGGCGGCAGGGCGGTCACCGCGCGCTGGTGCGCCCAGGCCAGATACGCGCTCTGCAGCCGTCTGCTGGCGAAGCCACGGCCGGTCAGCGCAGTGGCCTCAGCAGCGAGTTCGGGCGAGAGCTCGGGGGGAAACTCGGGCGCGGTGCCGTCGGGGAGCGCCCCGGCGCGGGCGCGCTCCGCCCACTCGGCGAGGGAGGGCCCGGGGCGGACCGGGCCGTCCTGCTCGACGGTCTCGTCCGAGAACACGGTGACGTCCTCGGCCATGGAGTTCATCCACAGCAGCGGGGACTGGTCCGGGCGCCAGATCCGGCCGCCGCCGGGCGGGTGCGGATCGATCAGGTGCAGCTCGAGAGGGGTGGCCTCGCCGTACAGCTCGGGGGCGTTGGCGGCGATGCGCTCCACGAGGCCGGTGCCGCGGGGGCCCGCGCCGACGATCACAAGGGCGGGGGGTCGGGAGGGAAGGTCCGGTCGCACGGACATGCGGAAGGCTCCGTCGGTTCGTCACCGAACACGCCAGTGGCCTTCACACCCGGCCGCGCCCCTCAGCACGGCCTGTTGCCGAGGCTAAGCCGTCCCCACGACCCGTTGTCAAGGTTGTCCGAACTGTGGGCGGCGCGTCTCATGGCTGGTTGACGCGGAACCGCAAGACTGTTCCACTTGGGCCATGCAGCCACGTCAGCGACTGATCACGCGCGGACACATCGACTTCGGTCGGGTGTGGTCCGCGTCCTGTTCGGGTTCCTGTACGGGCTGACCGCCGCCTCCGCCGCCCAGGCGTTCCGAGGCTTTCTCATCTGCTCCGGCTGACCGCCGCCCGCTGTCCGGGTTCGGCGCCCGCCTTACCCATTCCCCCAGTTCACCCAGTACGCGCGCCTTCACCCACGCTTCAGCGCTTCCCCCTCCCCTCGCGTCCCCTGGCTAGCAATCGCAGCCGCAGTCACAGCCATCACAGCAGTCGCAGCTGCAGCAGTTACTACAACAGTCACAGCAGTCACAGCAGTCGCTGCAGTCATCGCACTTATGGCACCAGCCCTCGCGCGGCTCCCCGGTCCACGGGTCGTCGTACGGGTCCTTGCAGCACACCTGGCAGGTGCAGAAGAGCCCGGCCCACACCGCGCAACCGGCTATCAGCCCGCGCCGCCTGCGGTTCGGCGGCTCGGGCGGAAAGCCCCCGGGGCCGCCCGGTCCTGGCCCGTACGGGTTGTTGATCCAGGGCGACTGCGGCGGCGGCGCACCCTGCGCGGCGTGTGGGGCGTGTGGGGCGTCCGGGGCATGCGCGGCAGATGGCCCGTGCGAGCAGGACGTGGTGCCGAACGCCCGGTCCACCGCGCGCCGCAGCTCATGCGCCAGCAGCACATGGGCGAGCTTGCCGTTCTCGAACTCCGCCTCGCGCAGCGCGAGACGCACCCCGTGCACCGCGTCGTCGCACAGCCTGCGCACCTCGGCCAGGTCCGTACCGGTGGCCGTGATCGGGTTCCAGGCTCCGGCCGCGGCGTCCTCGGCCAGGTCCTCCACCGCGTCCAGCAGATGCGCGAGCCGGCCGAACAGCCGCCCCGCCTCCTCCAGCGGCGCCCGGTTGCCGGGCCGCTCGGCCAGTACGGCGGTGTGTCCGAAGGCCGCGGCGGTCGCGGTCTCGGTCGGCTCGGTGACGACCAGCAGCGGGGTGCCGAGGCCCGCCGCCCGCTCTATCCCCTCCTGACGGCCGACCGCGTCCAGCAGCACGGCCGTGTCGAAGCCGAGCTCCGCACCGCTGCGGGCGCCCGCCCGGTCCCATCCGGCGGCGACCCGACGGGCGGCCACGGCGACCGGCCGACGCGCCAACGCCCCGTCCCCGTCGGCCACATGGTCGCGTATCTTCGCCGAGGCCAGCACCAGGGAGACGGTGGCCGCCAGCCGCGCGCCCTCGCCCTGGGCGACCGACGCGCTCCGCATTCCGCGCAGCGGACAGGGTCCGGCGGTGCGCCGCCATCCCTCCGTACGCCGCGACTGGGCCTCCACGAGCACCGAGACGACCAGGCCGTCGTAATTGGTGGCGACCCGCGCGAACTGGCCACGGGCGCCGCGCAACGCGAGGCACAACCCGCACAGATGCGCCATCCACTCGGTGCGCAGGTTCTCCGACAGCCGGTGCCGACAAGGGCGGATAATGCCAAACAACTTTCTCCCCGTTCACCCATACGTCCCCGGCGTCACCCGTCCGGCCCGGCGGAGTCTACCCATCGCCTCGTCAGGGCCTGCTAGCAGGAGGAACTCTGATTAGTCGCCATACGTTGTGCACCAGTACCGTCACGAATCCCCTGTGCGGCCGCAATCCACGTGGCACACCTTCTGCATCATGGACGACGATAGAGGGGGCAGGTGCAGTACAGAGAGCGGCAGTGAAAGGAGGCGTCCATGGGATCGGTGCGCAAGGCGAGTGCTTGGCTTGGCCTCGTCGACGACAGCGATGACGAGCGCTACTACGACGACGACTACGCTGAGGGACCCGAGCCCGGCGACGCCTGGGTGACCGACCCGCGGGTGCGGGTGGCCGACCAGGCCGCGCGGGACGAGGGCACCCGTATCGCCACGGTCACCCCCGAGAGCTTCCGGGACGCGCGCGGCATCGGCGAGATGTTCCGGGAGGGCGTGCCGGTCATCGTCAATCTGACGACCATGGACGCCGCCGACGCCAAGCGCGTCGTCGACTTCGCGGCCGGGCTGATCTTCGGGCTGCGCGGCTCGATCGACCGCGTGGCCAACCGCGTCTTCCTTCTGACGCCGCCGGACTACGAAGTCCTCAGCGCCGGCAGACACCACGCCACCGGCTTCTTCAACCAGAGCTAGGCAACGCCGCTCACCGGAACGCGCTCAGCGGAACGCATCCAGTCCGGTGAGCGCCTTGCCGAGCACCAGTTGGTGCATTTCGACGGTGCCCTCATAGGTGAGCACCGATTCCAGATTCGTCGCATGCCGCATCACCGGATACTCCAAGGAGATCCCGTTGGCGCCCAGGATCGTCCGGGCCGTGCGGCAGATCTCGATCGCCTCCCGCACATTGTTGAGCTTGCCGAAGCTGACCTGCTCGGGGCGGAGCGTTCCGGCGTCCATACGCATTCCCAGGTGATGGGCCAGCAGCACGCCCTTGTGCAGTTCGACCGCCATATCGGCGAGCTTGGCCTGGGTGAGCTGGAAACCGCCGATGGGCCGGCCGAACTGCTCGCGGGACCCCGCGTACTCCAGCGCCGCCTCGAAACACGCCCGGGCCGCGCCCATCGATCCCCAGACGATTCCGTAGCGGGCATGGCTCAGACAGCTGAGCGGGCCGCGCAACCCGGTGACCTCCGGCAGCACGGCGTCGGCGGGCAGCCGCACCTCGTCCATCACCAGCTCGCTGGTCACCGAGGCGCGCAGCGACCACTTGTGCCGGATCTCGGGGGCCGAGAAGCCGGCGGTGTCCGTCGGCACGACGAATCCCCGGATCCCCTCGTCCGTACGGGCCCAGACCACGGCGACCCCTGCCACCGAGCCGTTGGTGATCCACATCTTGCGGCCGGTGAGCACCCAGTCGGATCCGTCCCGCTTGGCGTACGTGCGCATCCCGGCCGGGTCCGAGCCGTGGTCGGGCTCGGTCAGCCCGAAGCAGCCGATGATCTCGCCGGCGGCCATCGGGGGCAGCCACGTAAGCTTCTGCTCCTCGGAGCCGAAGCGGTGGATGGCATACATGGCCAGCGAGCCCTGCACGGACACCAGGGAGCGGATCCCGGAGTCGGCGGCCTCCAGCTCCAGGCAGGCCAGCCCGTACTGGACGGCGCTCGCGCCCGCGCAGCCGTATCCCGTCAGCGACATGCCGAGCGCCCCGAGGCCGCCGAGTTCGCGGGCCAGCTCCCGGATGCCGGGCAGTTCGCCGCGCTCGTACCAGTCGGCGATATCCGGCAGGACGCGGGTGGCGGCCCACTGGCGGACGGTGGTGCGGACGGCGAGGTCGTCCGGGGCGAGCAGGTCGTCGATCCCGAGCGGGTCGGCGGGGTCGAACGGCGGCAGCTTGTGGGGGGCGCCCTCGGACATGGTTCGGCCTCCGGTTCCGGTGCGGTTCGGTTCGGCTGCGTTGGGGTGCGGTTTCGGCGTGACCGGGGTGATCGTTCCGGTCGGATCCGACGCTACGGCCGGGTAATCCCCGGCGTCCAGACCGCGCCTGGCCTGAGCGAACCGCCGTCAGCCGGAGGTCTCCGCGCCGACCGCCGCACGGTCGGCGCGGTCGGGGCCGGCGCGGTCGGGGCGGTTCGGGCGGGGCACGCGGGCCTTGTCCGGGGCGGGGGCCGCATCGCGTGCGGGGGCCGGCTCCAGGTCATGCCCGGCGCCGGTGTTCGTCGTATGCCCGGCATCCGTACCGCGTCCGGCATCCGTACCGCACCCGGCGTCCGCACCGCACCCGGTGTCCGCCACGTGCCCGGCGTCCGTACCGTCCTCGTCGGACGCGCACTCCATCGACTTCGGCAGCCGCAGCGCCGCCAGCGCCCCCACCAGCAGCAGGCCCGCGCTGACCACCAGCGTGACATGCAGACCGTGGACGAAGGACTCGCGCGCCACCGCGCGCAGCGACTCGCCCTCCTTGCCGCCGAGCCGGTCGGAGACCTTGTAGGCCGCGCCGAGCGATGCGCTCGCGGCCCCGCTCGCGGACTCCGGGACGCCCGGGGCGTGGGAGACGCCGGGCGCGTAGGTGGCGTTCATGACGCTGCCCAGGAGGGCGATGCCGATACCGGCGCCGAGTTGGTACGAGGTCTCGCCGATCGCGGCCGCGCCGCCCGCGGACTTGACCGACGACTCGTTGAGCATCGACTCGTATGCGCCGAAGAGCGTGGTCTCCAGGCCGAAGCCGAGGAAGAGGAAGGCGCCGACCAGGACCGCGGGCCGGTCGGACTGGCCCATGACGACCAGCGAGAGGACGGCCGCCGCGGTGAGCGAGAAGCCGAAGGCGACCATGGTGCGGGGGCCGAGCCGCTGGAGCATCCGGGACCCGGCGAGCCCGGCGGCCATCGCGGCGAGGGTGAGCGGCAGCAGCCGCATGCCCGTCTCGAGCGGCGTGAGGCCGAGGACGAGCTGCAGATACTGGGCGGCTATGAGCTCCAGGCCGACGAGCGCCAGCAGGGCGAGCACGATACAGCCGACGGAGATGGAGAACGCCGGCCGGTTGAACAGCCGCAGATCGACCAGCGGATGCTTGCGACGGCGCTGCCGGCGTACGAAGAGCACCAGCAGGACCACGCCGAACAGGACCGGCGCGGCGGTGAGGGGATCCAGCAAAGCCGAGCCGCTGCCCATCCGCTTGACGCCGAAGACCAGACAGAACAGCCCGCAGGCGGCCATGATCGCGCCCAGCACGTCCCAGGGGCCGTCGCGGTCGCCGGTGGACTCCGGCAGCAGCCAGCGGCCGACGGGCAGGGCGACCGCCATCAGCGGGATGTTGATGAGGAAGACCGAGCCCCACCAGAAGTGCTCCAGCAGAAAGCCGCCGAGCAGCGGCCCGGCGGCCGCGCCCACGGCGGCCACCGCGCTCCAGACGCCGATGGCCAGGGCGCGCTCGCGGCGGTCCGGGAAGACCTGGCGCAGGATCGACAGCGTCGCGGGCATGATCATCGCGCCGCCGACGCCCAGCAGGGCGCGGGCCACGATGAGGACCTTCGGATTGCCTGCCTCGGCGGCGAGGGCCGAGGCCACGCCGAAGAGGCCGTAGCCGAGCAGCAGTACCCGGCGGCGGCCGACCCGGTCGCCGAGCGTGCCGAACAGGATCAGCAGGGAGGCGCAGACCAGGGGGTACGCGTCGACGATCCACAGCAGCTCGATGGAGCCCGGCCGCAGGTCCTCGGTGACGGCGGGCACCGCGACATGCAGCACGGTCCCGTCCACGGCGACCAGCAGCAGGCTGACGCAGAGCACGAGGAGCACGATCCAGCGGTTGGCCGCACCGTCCGCGCCGGTGCCGCGCCACTGCCGGGGGACGCCCGTCGTCCGTCGATTGCCGGCCGTGGTCGTCCCGGACATAAACCGCACCTCCCTGTCGTGCGCTCGCGGCCCCTCGGGAGCGGGACGTCGCAGGCTGAGGACGTCCGGCGACCCGGCGGCGAGGGCGAGTGAATGGTCAGCGTACGCGAGTCGTCACGCGGGTCGTGTGGCCCATCCCATGTTGAGACCCACGTCGCAGGGGTGAACGAAGGCGTACGTTCCGGTGTCCCCCATTTGTCCCTCCCGTTTTTCCCCGTGCCCCGTCCCCACCGGGCCGCATGGCTGGGCGCCTGGATAATCGGATCCGTGACCGGACTCGCCCGAACCGACCCCCCGGCCGGAAAACACGACGACCGGACGGGCCGCGCGGTTCCCACCACGCTGCGCCGGGCCGCTCCGGCGCTCCTGGCATATACGGGGACGCGGCTGCTGGGCGTCGTGGTTCTCGCGATCTGGTCGTCGGCGACGGGCAAGAGCTGGCACACGCTGCTCTCCGGGCGCTGGGACGCCGTCTGGTACTCGCGGATCGCCGAGGAGGGCTACGGCTACACGCTCCGGCTGCCCGACGGCTCGGTCCACTCCGATCTGGCTTTCTTCCCGCTGCTGCCCTGGCTGGAGCGGCTGATCTCGGCCCTGACCCCGCTGGACGCCGCCGCCGCGGGCCTGGCGGTGAGCTGGCTCGCATCGCTGTTCGCCGCGTGGGGGATCTTCGCGATCGGCGACCGGCTGCGCGGGCGGCGCGTGGGCACGGCGCTGGTGGTGCTGTGGGCGGTGCTGCCCGTCAGCATCGTGCAGTCGATGGCGTACTCCGAATCGCTGTTCACCGCGCTGGCCGCCTGGGCGGTGTACGCGCTGCTCACCGGGCGGTGGGTATGGGCCGGGTCACTGGCGGCGCTGGCCGGGCTGACCCGGCCGGTGGGGGCGGCGGTGATCGCGGCGGTGTGGATCACGGCGGCCGCGGCGCTGCTGCCCGCCGGGCGGTGGCGGCTCGTACGGCACCTCGTACGGCACCTCGTGCGGCGCGAGCACCGGCGGATGCTGCTGGGCGTGGCCCTCGCACCGCTCGGCTGGCTGGGCTATGTGGTGTGGGTAGGGGCGCGGACCGGCAGCGTCACCGGCTATCTCGACGTACAGAGCGGCTGGCGGAACGGATTCGACGGCGGTCTGGCCTTCGCGCGCTTCACATGGGACCTGCTGGCGGGGCCGGGCTTCGCGGCCGGGCTGGCGATGCTGATCGGCGTGGCCCTGCTGATCTGGGTGTTCATCCGGTGCGTACGGCGGCGCGACCCGCTGCCGCTGCTGGTGTACGCCGGGGTGGTGCTGACCCTCGCGCTGACCGCGAAGGGCTACTTCGGCTCCAAGCCGCGGCTGCTGCTCCCCGCCTTCCCGATCCTGCTGCCGCTCGCGGCCGCCCTCGCACGTCTGCGTACGGCCAGGGCCGCGCTGATCCTGGGGTCGGTGGGGCTCGTCTCGGCGGTGTACGGGGCCTTCTGGCTGAACGGGACGGGCCCGCCGTGAGGGGGTCGGTGGGGCGGCCCGGCGGCCGGGCGACGGCTGGGGAAACTCCAAGGAACGCCCCGGCTAATCGCCGATAAACGACCCTGTAAGAATTCCATAAAGAAGTCGGGGAGCCGCTTCGGGAACGCGGCTCCCGGAAAAGCCGCAACCACCCGGGGATTTCCGTCCGAATGGCGAGTTCAAAAACCCCGGACGAGACACACTCCACATCACATCGTCATCACAAAGCGACGTGATCGACCGAAGCGGCCTGTCACGCAATGTAACGTCGATTGAGTGCGTACCGATGACAAGCTCCCTCAGGTGAAGGGGCGCCCGACCGATCTGGCGCGACCGCGCATGACCCGAACACGCCGCTGGCTGCTCGGGTCCACCCTCGCTGTGTACGCGGCGACGGTGATCGGGGTGCTCACCACCTCGTGGCTGGTGCGGCTCGACTGGCAGGTCATGCTGTTCCGGCCGTACAAGCACTGGCCGGAGATCCACACCTTCCTGGACTACTTCGTGGTCATGGGCCAGCGCGGCCCCACCGCGGTGGCGGTGACCGCCTGGATCGGCTGGTGCTGCTACCAGCAGCGCACCCTGCGTCCGCTGATCGTGCTGGGGACCTCCCTGCTGCTGCTCAACATCACCGTCGGGTCCGTCAAGCTCGGCCTCGGCAGGCTCGGTCCGCACTACGCGACCAGCGTCGGCTCGAATGAGATGTGGGGCAACGGCGATATATTTCCTTCGGGTCACACCGCGAACGCGGTGGTCACCTGGGGTGTGCTGGCCTATCTGGCGACCACTCCGCACGCCCGCAGGATCGCCTCGGTCATCGCCGCGGTCTTCGCCTTCGGCGTCGGCATGACCACCGTCTACCTCGGCACTCACTGGGTCAGCGATGTGGTGCTCGGCTGGGCCGCCGGGGTGCTGGTGCTGCTGGCGCTGCCGTGGCTGGAGCCGGCGATGGCGCGCGCCGAGGTGCTGCTGCGGGCCATGTACCGCAAGGTGCTCGAGTACCGGGACCGGGCGTCGGCGCCGCGGCCGCTGTCGCGGCCGGTGGCCGGTTCCGCCCTGGCCACCCCGCGTACGGCGCACGACGACGAGCTCCCGGCCCGCGAGACGGTGGGTGTCGGCGGCCGGCCGAGCGGTGTCGCGGCGCATATGTCCGAGGCCCGGCCGCACCACCCGCTGCGCCCGCATCCGATCCGCACCGAGCGGGCCGGCGCCCCGGGCGGCAGCCGCCGCCCGCCGCACGCCGACCGGGTGCCGCGCGCCACGGCGCCGCTGGGC
>NZ_JBSFMM010000210.1:0-19246 GCF_053599555.1 Streptomyces sp. NPDC000941 | reverse complement strand
GCACCGGGGGACGGGATCGCCTCTCCACCCACCTGCTCTAAAAAAGACGGTTGATGCAGTACTTGATGCAGAGCAAGCAGTTTTTTAAGAGCAGGGGGGTGGAGAGCCCCAACCGGACCGGCCTCCACCGCTTCGGGCGCCCAACCGCCGTCCCCCGCTCGCGAGCCGGTGACGCCCCCTTGGGCCGGACGGCGACGAAGCCTCCGGCCCGCCCCTCCCCTTCCCGCTGCTGGCCGCTGTGCGCCGAAGGCGCGAGACGATGCCCGCACGCGGCAACCGGACCATGCCGTCCAGCGGCGCTGGCCCGTACGTCGCGCTCCCGAGCCCCCGGGCCAGCGCACCGCTGGTCCCCTTGCCCGGCCACCGCGCGGCAGCAGCTGCGGCGGAGCGCAGCGGAGCCTGTCCTGAGCCCAACCACCCACCGGGCCGAGGAACCGCGGAATATCCGACCTGCGCGTCGGGCCCCAGCCATGCCCACCCAGCCACGAGCAACCGAGACCACCGCTGCACCGCGACCCGACTCGACCCGACCCGCTCAGCCCCACACGGACACTCAGCCGGCCCCGGCTCCTGGTCCTCCCAGGGTCTCCGTCGGCGCCGCGCAGGCGGCGGCGATGGCGGCGGTATCCCAGTAGAAGGGGTGCACCTCGGCGATCCGCATGTCCTTGAACGCGACCGTCTGGAGGACGGGAAAGGCGAGTTCCCGGCCGCTGGCACGGGCGCGAGCACGGACCCGGGTGAACACCACCGCGGTCTCACCGGTGCCCAGGAACTCCTGCTCCACCATGTCGAACACGTCCCAAGTCCGGCTCATCTCCACGAAGAACCGCTCCAGGCCCGCATGCCCACGCCAGGTGCCGCCGTAGGGCAGTGCATCGGCCTGGTGCAGTACGACATCGGGCGCGAAGAAAGGCGCGAGCATGTCGAACGGCGCCTCACCCGGGCCTCCGGCCGCCAGGTACTCCGCCTCGGCCGCGTACATGCCGGTGAGGATGGCCATCGAGTCCGTCGTCTCCGTCGTCGAGGCATTCGTCGAGGCATTCGTCGATGCATCAGTCATGCTGCCAGCGTGATCGACCCCGTCGGCGCACGCTGGCGGCATTCGGACCTCGCTTTGAACAGCCCTTACGCCGCCACCGGCGCCCGCTCGTCGAGTAGCCCCTCGCCCCGCAGATCGGCCCACACCCCGTCCGGGATCTCGGCCCCGAACGACTCCAGATTGCTCCGCGCCTCCTCGGCGGTGCGCATGCCGACCACGATCCCCGCGACGACCGGATGCCGCAGCGGAAACGCCATCGCCACCTGCGGCAACGTCACACCGTGCGCCTCGCAGACATCCGCGATGCGGTGCGTCCGGCCGAGCAGTTCCTGCGAGGCGGGCGCGTACTCGAAGTGCGCACCTTCAGCGGGCCGCGGGGTGGCGAGCAGACCCGAGTTGAAGATCGACGCCGCGAGTACGGAGACGCCGCGCTCGACGCACGCGGGCAGCAGGTCGTCGAGGGCGTTGTGCTGCAGGAGCGTGTAGTAGCCGGACAGCATCACCGCGTCCACGTCCGCCTCTTGGACCAGCTTGGTGAGCATGCCGGTGTGGTACATCCCCGCCCCGATGGCTCCTACGACGCCCTCGGCGCGCAGCTCGTCGAGGGCGGGGTAGCCGGTGCGCAGGGCGTCCTCGAAGTGCTTCTCCGCGTCGTGGAGGAAGAGCATGTCGATGCGGTCGACGCCCATGCGGGTGAGGGAGTCCTCGACGCTGCGGCGTACACCATCGCGCGAGAAGTCCCACACCCGGCGGTGCGTCGCGGGCACCTGGAACGCGTCGTCCATACGGCCCGCCGGGTCCTGCGGGACGAGCAGCCGACCGACCTTCGTCGACAGCGTGAACTCGGCGCGCGGCTTGGTGCGGAGGAGGTCGCCCATCCGGCGCTCGGAGTGTCCGATGCCGTAGTGCGGCGAGGTGTCGAAGTACCGGATACCAAGATCCCACCCAGCGGCCAGCGCCCCCGCGGCGGTCTCGTCGTCCAACACCTCGAACAACCCACCCAGCGGCCCACCCCCGAAGCCCAGCTCCGTGACCTCTACGGTGCTGCGACCGAGCCGGTTCTTCCTCATCCCGCGGTTCCTCCTCGTGTCACGGCGCCGACGGGCGGCAAGTTTGCCGTGGGGGTGGCGTGGCGCCAACCGGTTTTCGGGGCGGAATGGTTCAGGGCGTGAGGTGGTCGAAGGCGCCCGCCTTCACCCCGGCTATGAACGTGGCGAGGCGCATGGGGGTAGTGGAGACGACGATGCGGGGGTCGTCGCTCTCACGTATGAGGGTGGTGTCGGCGCTTCGGGCAAGTTCGACGCAGTTCGGCCCATCGCCGCCCGAGAAGGACGACTTCCGCCACTGGATCGCAGTACTCATGACCACGCCTCTCACAGTTCTCGCGCGATGTGATGGATGAGCTGCCGCGATTCTTCCGTATCGAGCGCCATGCCCTCAGCCTTGTCGAGTAGCTTTCGATACCTCTGAAGCTCCGCCTCAGCGTCCAGGAAGTGTCCCCCGACGATGTTGTCCACCTGGACCGTGTCCAGTCGGGGAACTGCCGTGGCAGCGTAGGCAATTTGGTCGGTGGTCTCGACGAAGGCTTCGTTGGTGAACGGGACGACGCGGACGGTAACCACCTCGCAGCCGGAGACCTCCATCAGGTGCTCGAGCTGCTTACGAGCCACTTTGCGGCCGCCAAACCGCATACGCAGTGCCGCCTCGTGGATCGTCGTCGTCAGCCGCACCGAATTTTCGCGCTCCAGGATGGTCTGACGCCGCATACGGTGCTCAACCCTCGCGTCGATCTCCTCGGTTGGCAGCGCGTACACAACGCCTTGGAAGAGAGCACGCGCGTAGTCTTCAGTCTGCAGCAGGCCCGGAATCACCATCGCCTGCATGGACCGCAGGTACACCGCATGGTGTTCCATCTCCGCGACATCCAGAAAGCCCGGTGCAAGGATTCCGCGGTACTCGTCCCACCAGAACTGACCGCGCCGCTCGTCGGCGATGGCGCACAGCGCGTCGACCAACGCGACGTCAGCGCACGCGTAGAAGGTGGCGAGCCGACGGATGCGCTCGTCGCTGATCCCGATCCGGCCCGCTTCGATGTTGCTCATCCTGGCCTGGTCGACGCCGAGCAGCGCGGCGGCCTCCCGGGCGGTCCTGCCCGCCCGCTCCCGCATTCTCCGCAGCTCGGACCCGAGGCGCACCTGTCGAACCGTCGGAGTGACTCCGCGCCCCCAACATCCCCGAAACCGCCAAGGTCGCACGCGAGATGATCGCGGGCCTACTCCTCGCCACCGGCCACCCCGCACTCGTCGAGACCGCGCGCCTCCTGGTCACCGAGGTGGTCGCGAACGTCCACCTGCACACCAAGGTGCCGCTGCTCTTCCTCGAAGCGACCATCCGGGGCCCTCAACTCCACGTATCCGTACGGGACGACGACCCGGGCGGCGCCCCCTGGCCACCCGAACCCCGCACCCCGGAGGCAGAGGCCGACGCGGAACACGGCGTGGCCTGCTGTTGGTCCAGGCGTGCGCCGACGCCTGGGGGACGGTGTGGCACGGTGGAATCCAGCCCACCGGCAAGAGCGTGTGGTTCTCGCTGTCCGACGCGCCCGTCCTGACGAGCAGAACCCATCACGCGTCAGCTGCCGCTGGTCGCCTTCACCGCTCCCAGGGGCTGATCGATCCGGGGGCCGTGGCCGGGCCGGCGCTCGGGGAGGAGGGCTCTGTCGGACGGGGCCGTGCTGGAGGTCACGGCCTGGGTAGCGGTGAGGTCTTCGATGCGGTCGGCGAAGTCCGGTTCGGGCAACGGCAGGTCGAGGTCGTCGATGAAGTCCACGGCCTGGGATACGTAGTTGATGACCGCGGTGGTGGCGGCGGGTGCGGCATGCCCCTTTTTGAGCCCGCGCAGGATGCGCAGGGCGATGGCCATCTCGTGGTCGGTGGTGGCCGACTCCTCCTCCGAGTCGGTCACGGGCGGGACGACGCCGCCCGCCTGTTCATGCCACCAGGCCAGCCACCAGTGGGCCTGGGCCTCCTCCCCGAGGGCCATGTGGTGGAGGTAAAGGCAGTAGGCGGCGGCGGGGTCGCCGGCGCCGCTGGCGAACTGCCACCAGAACTGCGCGCTGTCTTCGTGGCCGGCGAGCTGCAGGACGCAGCCCAGAGCTCGCGCGCCGGGCGGCTCGAGGATGCGGTGGGTGATGACTTCCTGTAGCTGTGCCAGAGCGCCGTCACGCCCGATGATCGCCTCGCACAGGGTCCGCAGATCCCGGGCCATCCGCTCGTCCGTATCCGGCGCGTGACCGGCGACGGCATCCCGGCCGTCGGCCGTCGCCGGGCGGTCCGGGGAGCCGTCGGCGAGGCGGGCGGCGAGGCGGGCCTCGGCGGCGGCGATGTCGGGGGGAGGGGTGGGGTTGAGCAGGGCCCGCGCCAGGACGTGGTCAATGAGCAAGGTCATCGGCATTGTTTCCTTCGGTGGTCTCGAGGAGTTGCTGAAGGCGGCGGCGGGCGTAGCGCGCGGTGGAACGTACGCCGGCCTCGGTGATGCCGAGGTGGGTGGCGGTCTGGGCGACGGTGTAGCCGCGGCAGTGGAGCAGGATGACCACATCCTGCTGGCGTTCCGGGAGCTTCTTGATCGCCTGATAGAGGTTCAGGCTCTCCTCAAGCATCGCGATGGGGTCGATCGCGTCGCGCAGGGCGGCGGTTTCGAAGGTCGCGTTGTCCACGAGGCAGGGGCCGCGGTTCCGGGCGCGGGCCACGTCGATGGCGCGGTGCTTCATCACCTTCCAGGCGTAGGCGGCGGGGTTTTCCATGGCGAGGACGTCGCTCCAGCAGCGAGCGAGCTGCTCGAAGGCCGTGTCGACGGCTTCCTCGGCGTCGGCGCGGTTGCCGAGGTAGATCTCGGCCCGATGGATGTAGGCGCCGCGGTGGAGTTGGTGGAACGCGCGGAAGTCGGCCGGGAGTTCACCGGGCATTCCGGTCATCGAGGTCACACCGTGCTGGCGGGAGGAGTTCCGCGTCATCGCTTCCCCTCTCCACGACCACGATGCAGTTCCGAGATGCCCACGCGGACCCCGGCCGCGGCGGCACGGCGCAGCAGGGCCAGGACGTCACCGCCGAACACGCGCGTGACAAGCGCGGCGGTGACAAGGTCCCCTACGAGTTGAAGATTCACGGACTCTCGCTGTCCTTCTGTTCGTCGTACGAGGCCGCCCCGTCCGCGCCTCGCGAGTGCGCCGTGTTGCGCCCTCTGTACGTATAGCGTTCGCGAGAGTCCGAATGTGCATCAGACAATACGAAATTCTTACGGACTGCACCGGTCCGGTTACGCAGGCGGCTGGGGCGGCGCGGGCGGCTGAGGCGGCGCAGGCGGCTGGGCGGGGCTCGACGGGACGCGGGGCAACGTGGTCTGCAGCCAGTGGCGCGCGCGCTGGTCGAGCTGCAGATGCCACTGCACACCCAAGCGCACCCCGCCCGTTGAAGCCCCTCACGCCCCGCCGGAGGCCCCCGCCGCGATCTGGCGGGCCATGATCGTCGTGAGCTCGTACGCCGTGTGGGAGGCGGCCACGGACGTGATCTCCGCGTGGTCGTACGCCGGGGCGACCTCGACGACGTCAGCGGAGACCAGGTGGCAGGAGGACAGGCCGCGCAGGATCTCCAGGAGCTCGCGGGAGGTGAGGCCGCCCGCCTCGGGGGTGCCGGTGCCGGGGGCGTGGGCGGGGTCGAGGACGTCGATGTCGATGGAGATGTACAGGGGGCGGTCGCCGATGCGCTCGCGCAGCTGCTGGGCGACCTCGTCCACGCCACGCCGCATGACGTCGGCGGAGGTGACGATGCCGAAGCCCATCTTCGCGTCGTCGTCCAGGTCCTGCTTTCCGTAGAGCGGACCGCGCGTTCCGACATGCGAGAGGGCGGAGGTGTCGAGGATGCCTTCCTCGACGGCCCGCCGGAAGGGCGTGCCGTGGGTGTACTCGGCGCCGAAGTACGTGTCCCAGGTGTCGAGGTGGGCGTCGAAGTGGAGCAGGGCGACCGGGCCGTGCTTACGGGCGACGGCACGCAGGAGCGGCAGGGCGATGGTGTGGTCGCCGCCGAGGGTCATCAGGCGGGCGCCGGTGGTGAGCAGATCGTCCGCGGCGGACTGGATGGTCTCGACGGCCTCGTTGATGTTGAAGGGGTTCGCGGCGATGTCCCCGGCGTCGGCGACCTGGGCGAGGGCGAAGGGGGACGCGTCCTGGGCCGGGTTGTAGGGGCGCAGCAGCCGGGACGCCTCGCGGATGGCGTTACCGCCGAAGCGGGCGCCGGGACGGTAGGAGACCCCGCTGTCGAAGGGCACACCGACCACGGCGACGTCCGCCGCGCCGCCGACCTCGTCGACGCGCGGCAGCCGGGCGAAGGTGGCGGGGCCCGCGTAGCGGGGGATGCGGGAGGAGTCGACGGGGCCGAGCGGGCGGCGGTCTGCTGTGGTCATGGCTTCGAGGGTAGGCAGGGCGGGCATCCCGGCACATGTACGTTTCCGAGGGCCACGGCCGTCCTTTTTGGACGCCACGTCTATGTCGCAGCTGCCGATACATCGCAGCCGCTGAGGGACGCGGAGGGACGCCGCCCCCGGCGGGTCCCTCGCGCGGATCAGCCGTCCGTGGGGCTCCCCAGGGCCGCCGCCGCGGCCGCGACGGGGTCGAGGGCTGCGGCTTCGGGGGCGGGAGCGGGTGCCATTTCGCAGGTGAAACCGAGGCGCTTCATGGCGCGGACCACCTCGCCCGCGGTGAAGTCGCGGCGATCCTGGCGGGTGACCACCGCTCCGACCTGCATGGCGGGGTAGGTGCGACGGCCGATCCGGACCGAGGGACCGGTGATCGGTTCGGGCTTGACGCCGCTCATCGCTTCCTTCACCTCGTTCGCGGTCAGATCGAAGGCGTAGTTGGCGATGACGCAGCGCATAGGACCTCAGCAGGGAGAGGAGGGAGGAAGGGAGCCGGTGGAGTCAGCGTCCCACACCGGGCGCCCGGCGGGAAGCGCACATTCGGGTGGCATGGCTCCCCCGGTTCCCCCCGTTCCGTCGCCGCACGTGCTAGCGTGTCAGCAGTTGCAGTTTTGGTACCCATGAACTTTATGTGCGCCTGACGAGATGTAGCGATCAGGCGCATTTTGTTTTTTCCGGTCATTCCGGATGGGGTCATTGCGGCGACACGGAATCCGTAAGGTTCGGGTTCTGGTTCTGCCCCTATCAGAGGAGATGACATGGCGACTGGCACCGTGAAGTGGTTCAACGCGGAAAAGGGCTTCGGCTTCATCGAGCAGGACGGCGGCGGCGCTGACGTCTTCGCCCACTACTCGAACATCGCCGCCCAGGGCTTCCGTGAGCTCCACGAGGGCCAGAAGGTCTCGTTCGACGTCACGCAGGGCCAGAAGGGCCCGCAGGCCGAGAACATCGTTCCTGCCTGACGCAGCACACAGTGATGAGCCGGGGCCCGCGCCCGTAAGGGTGCGGGCCTCGGCTCGCGCTTGGCCGCACCCGCCCCACGCAGACAGACTGCACACAGAACCTGCCGCACCGGCCCCATCGCGGCCGGACTCGAGGACGGCGGCCTTCACCCACGGCCGAGGGCCGGTCGACGCCTCGGTACACGGCCCCGTCATTCACCCGCTCTCCGGCACGTTCTGCGAATTCTCACCTCCGGGAACCTCCCCGTTGAGGAGTCCTCCTCGAAACGCGCCGTACGAGGAAGGCCCCGCATGAACCGCTCTGCCCGCTCGTCCCACAGTTCATCCCGCAGCTCGTCCCGCAGCGCCGCGCCGCGCTCCCGCAATCGCCGCCCGTCCACCGCCGCGGCCCCCGCCCGCGCCCGCGTCCCCGCCGACGGGAACGAGTTCTCCCTCCCGCCGAGCACCACTCCGCTGCTGCCCGCCGTCGGCTCCTTCACCGAGCTTGACCTGCCGGCGGGGATCACCGCGGAGCTGGCTCGCCAGGGCGTGACCGTACCGTTTCCGATCCAGGCGGCCGCGCTTCCCAACGCGCTCGCCGGGCGCGATGTCCTGGGCCGCGGACGGACCGGCTCCGGCAAGACCCTGGCCTTCGGCCTGGCCCTGCTGGCCCGTACCGCCGAGCAGCGCGCCGAACCCCGCCGCCCCCTCGCCCTGGTCCTGGTGCCCACCCGGGAGCTGGCCCAGCAGGTCACCGACGCGCTCACCCCGTACGCCAAGCCGCTGCGGCTGCGCGCGGCCACCGTGGTCGGCGGGATGTCGATCGGCCGCCAGGCGGCCGCGCTGCGCGACGGCGCCGAGGTGGTCATAGCCACCCCGGGACGGCTCCACGATCTGATCGAACGCGGCGACTGCCGATTGGACCGGGTGCGCGTCACGGTTCTCGACGAGGCCGACCAGATGGCCGACATGGGCTTTCTCCCCCAGGTGACCCGGCTGCTGAAGCAGGTTCCGGCCGACGGCCAGCGCATGCTGTTCTCGGCGACCCTCGACCACAACGTCGGCCAGTTGGTGCGCCGGTTCCTCGACGACCCCGCCGTGCACTCGGTCGACGCCTCCGCGGGCGCCGTCACCACGATGGAGCACCATGTGCTGCACATCGCGGACACCGACAAGCGCACCGTCGTCACCCGGGTCGCCGCCCGCGACGGCCGCGTCATCATGTTCCTGGACACCAAGCGCGCGGTCGACCGGCTCACCAAGCATCTGCTGGCCAGTGGCGTGCGGGCGGCGGCGCTGCACGGCGGCAAGTCCCAGCCGCAGCGCACCCGGACTCTGGACTACTTCAAGACCGGTCATGTCAGCGTCCTGGTCGCCACGAACGTCGCCGCCCGGGGCATCCACGTCGACGACCTCGATCTCGTCGTCAACGTCGACCCGCCGGCCGACCACAAGGATTACCTGCACCGCGGCGGCCGCACCGCCCGCGCGGGTGGCTCCGGCACCGTCGTCACCCTCGTCCTGCCCGACCAGCGCCGTGCGATGACCGGTCTGATGACGGACGCGGGCATCACTCCGCATACCGCCCGGGTGCACTCCGACGACACCGAGCTGACCCGTATCACCGGCGCGCAAGCGCCCTCAGGTGTCCCCGTCACCATCGACGTACCGGCTACGGAGCAGACGGCCCCTGCCGCCGCCGGGCAGCGCCGGGGCCGAAGCCGCCGGCGCGGCCGTCGGCCGCGTAGGTCCCAGCCGGGATTGGCTTCATAATCCTTTCGGGGATCCTGTCGGGATCCTGCCGCGGCGGCCCGGACCGTAGTGGATGCCCCCATTTCCTCGCGGCAGAGGCGACAATGGATCGCATGCCGATACCCAGCTCCGCGCCCAGCCGGGCCGAACTGATCGACCACCTGGTCCGCACCCGCATCGCCGGCGACGTCGCCACCCCCCGAGACAACAACCTCTCCCACTACCGCAAGCTCGCGAACGGCGACCGCCACTACTGGCTGGGCCTGGAACTGGGCGACCGCTGGGCCGATGAACAGGACGTACTGGCGGTCATGGCGGAGCGCTGCGGCGTGGTCGACGACCCGGAGCACCGCGCCGGGCAGGACACCATCGACCCGGAGCTCACGGTCGGGGCGCTGGACCGGATGGCCTCGGTGCTGCGCAAGGCGGCCGAGGCGCGGGAGCGGGTGCTGTTCGCGACCGGGCACCCGGGCGGGCTGCTGGACGTCCACCGCTTCACGGCGGCGGCGCTGCGGGCCGCGGGGTGCGAGATCGTGGAGATCCCGGGCGGGCTGACGGCCGACGAGGGGTACGTCTTCCAGTTCTGCGACGTGGCGATGCTGGAGCGCGGCGCGACGCTGTGGCACACCCACTCCCCCGCCCCCATGGCCGCGATCCTGGACGGTCTCGAGCAGGAGGGGCGGCCGCTGCCCGATCTGGTGGTCGCCGACCACGGCTGGGCGGGGTGCGCGGGGCAGCGCGGCATCGACGCGGTGGGGTACGCGGACTGCAACGACCCGGCGCTGTTCGTCGGCGAGGCGGAGGGCACGCTCCAGGTGGTCGTGCCGCTGGACGACCATGTCACCAACCCGCGGTTCTACGACCCGATGGTCGCCTATCTGCTGGACGCGGCGGGGCTCACGGCCCAGTCCTCCTGATGCGAGCCGGCCGCTTCGACGCACCACGAGCGGCCGCGCTACGCGCGTCAGGATGGTTTTACGGCGCGGGGCACGCGCATCATGCCTTCCTGGATCACGGACACCGCCAACTGCCCGTCGGCGGTGAAGATACGGCCCTTGGCCAGCCCCCGGCCGCCGGACGCGGAAGGGCTCTCCTGGTCGTACAGCAGCCACTCGTCCGCGCGGAACGGGCGGTGGAACCACATGGCGTGATCCAGGCTGGCGCCGACGATGTCGCCGACCGCCCAGCCGCCTCGCCCATGGGCGAGGAGCACCGAGTCCAGCAGCGTCATATCGGAGACGTAGGTGGCCAGGCAGAGGTGGGTCAGGGGGGCGTCGGCGGCGCCGTCCAGTTTGCCGTTCGTCCGGAACCAAACCTGCGACTTCGGCTCACGCGGCTCCCCGACGCTCGCGTACGGCGGCGCGTCCACGTACCGCAGATCGATCGCGCCCCGCGCCTCCAGCATCCGCTCGATCACGCTCGGGCCGCTGAAGAGGTGCGCGTACCGGGGCAGCAGCTCCTCGCCCGTCGGCAGGGAGAGCGGATCGGGCACGTCGGGCATCGGCTCCTGGTGCTCGAGCCCCTCCTCGTGGCGCTGGAAGGACGCCGAGAGGTGGAAGATCGGCTGGCCGTGCTGGACCGCCACGACCCGGCGGGTGGTGAAGGAGAAGCCGTCGCGGATGCGGTCGACGGTGTAGACGATGGGCGCGTCCGGGTCGCCGGGGCGCAGGAAGTACGAGTGCAGCGAGTGCGCCGGGCGGTCGGCCGGGACGGTGCGGCCGGCCGCGACCAGGGCCTGGGCGGCGACCTGGCCGCCGAAGACGCGCGGCACCAGGGGTGCCGCGCTGCTGGTGCCGCGGAAGATGTCCAGGTCGATCCGCTCCAGGTCGAGCAGATCGAGCAGGTTCTGTAGCGCGCTTTGTGGTGCTTCGTTCATGGTTCAAGGAGTTTTGCAGACCAAGATTGCGCGGGTCTTACGGGCGGGTCTCACAGGCCCATGGACTTCGCCACGATGGACCGCATGACCTCGCTGGTGCCGCCGTAGATGCGGGTGACGCGGGTGTCCGCGTACAGGCGGGCGATGGGGTACTCCATCATGTAGCCGTAACCGCCGTGCAGCTGCAGGCACTTGTCGATCACGACGGCCGCGCGCTCGGTGGTGAAGAGCTTCGCGGAGGCCGCGTCGGCCGCGGTGAGCTCGCCCACGTCGTGGGCCTCCAGGGCCCGGTCGACGACCGCCTGCATCGCGTCCACCTCGGACTTGCAGTCGGCGAGCACGAACTTGGTGTTCTGGAAGGACGCCACCGTCTTGCCGAAGATCGTACGGTCGGCCACATACGCCTTGGCGAACTCGACGGCCGCCGCGGCCTGCGCGTACGCGCTGACGGCGATGCCCAGGCGCTCCTGCGGGAGGTTGTGGGTGAGGTATTCGAACGCCCGGCCCTCCTCGCCCAGCAGGTCCGCCACCGGCACCTTGACGTCGGTGAAGGACAGCTCGGCGGTGTCGGAGGTCTTCAGGCCCAGCTTCTCCAGCTTGCGGCCGACCGCGTAGCCCTCGCTCTTGGTGTCGACGACGAGGATGGATATGCCGCCGCGGCGGTCCTCGGGGGTGGCGGGGGCGGTGCGGGCGCAGACCAGGACGCGGTCGGCGAGGACGCCGCCGGTGATGAAGGTCTTGGCGCCGTTGAGGACGTAGTGCGTGCCGTCCTCGGACAGCTTGGCGGTGGTCTTCATGCCCGCCAGGTCGGAGCCGGTGCCCGGCTCGGTCATGGCGATGGCGGTCATCATGTCGCCGGCGATGAACGGGGGCAGCCAGCGCCGCTTCTGCTCCTCGGTGGCGTACTTGAGGAGGTACGGCAGGCACAGCGCGGTGTGCACGCTGCTGCCGCCGAAGCTGACCCCGGCCCGGGCGGTCTCCTCGGTGATGATCGCGTTGAACTTGAAGCTGGTCTCGCCCGCGCCGCCGTACTCCTCGGGCACCTCGATACCGAAGATGCCCAGTTCGCCGAGTTTCTTGTAGAACTCGCGCGGGGCCTGGCCGGCCTCCCGCCACTCCTCGTAGTACGGCACGACCTCGGCGGCGATGAAGTCGCGGATGGTCTCCCGGAACGCCTCGTGGTCCTCGTTGAACACCGTACGACGCATCTGCGGCGACCTCCTCGGTCCGGCTGGCTAAGCGCTTGCTCAGCGAAAGCTACCGGCCGGTCGGCTCACTGTCCAGGCCCGTCCGCCGCGGCGCCGTCCGCCGCGGCCCGGAAGGCGCCGAGCGCCAGACGGTGCAGCAGTTCGGCGGTGGCCGCGCGGCCCGGGAGGGCGCCGGGGCGGCTGAGGTGCGGGGTGGAGTTGAGCAGCCCGAAGACGGCGTGGACACACGCCCGCGCCTCGATCTCGGCGAGCCGGGGGTGGACCTCGCGCAGCACCTGGACCCACAGCTCGACGTACTGCCGCTGGAGCGAGCGCACCAGCTTGCGGTCGGTGTCCCGGAGCCGGTCCAGCTCGCGGTCGTGGAGGATGATCAGGGGGCGGTCGTCGAGGGCGAAGTCAATATGGCCCCGCACCAGCGAGTCCAGCACGGCGCCCGGGTCCCGCTCCTGTCCCGAGGCCTCGGCGGCGCGCTGCTTGCCACCCGTCAGGAGCCGGCCGCTGATGCCGACCAGCAGCTCCGCCAGCATGGCCTCCTTGCCCGGGAAATGGCGGTAGAGACCCGGTCCGCTGATGCCGACCGCCGCGCCTATCTCGTCGACGCCGACGCCGTGGAAGCCGCGCTCGGCGAACAGGCGCGCCGCCTCCTTCAGGATCTGCTCGCGGCGGGTGGGGGCAGAGGCTTGCGTGCTCATGGACTTGATTCTAGACAGCGGCGTTAGTGGTCGTTAACCTGGTGGGGATGGGTTAACGCTCATTAACCACGCTCGAGCGCAGGACCGCGAGGCAAGGGGGCCCGTAGTCATGGAGCAGGCACCGGTGCTGGGCAGCGCCGCCGATCCGGCGTCCGACGCCTGGGCGGCCAATGAGGCCGCGCACCGCGAGCTGGCCGCGCGGCTGCGCGAGAAGCTGGCCGCGGCGCGGCTGGGCGGCGGCGAGAAGGCGCGGGCGCGGCACACCGCGCGCGGCAAGCTGCTGCCCCGCGACCGGGTCGACACCCTGCTGGACGCGGGCTCGCCGTTCCTGGAGCTGGCCCCGCTCGCGGCCGACGGGATGTACGGGGGGCAGGCCCCGGCGGCGGGCGTGATCGCGGGGATCGGGCGGGTGGCGGGCCGCGAGGTGATGGTGATCGCCAATGACGCCACGGTCAAGGGCGGCACGTACTACCCGATGACGGTCAAGAAGCATCTGCGCGCCCAGGACGTCGCCTTGGAGAACGGGCTGGCGTGCGTGTATCTGGTCGACTCCGGAGGCGCCTTCCTGCCCATGCAGGACGAGGTCTTCCCCGACCGGGACCACTTCGGGCGGATCTTCTACAACCAGGCGCGGATGTCGGGCGCCGGGATCCCGCAGATCGCGGCCGTGCTCGGATCCTGCACGGCGGGCGGCGCGTATGTCCCGGCGATGAGCGACGAGGCCGTCATCGTGCGCGGGCAGGGCACGATCTTCCTGGGCGGGCCGCCGCTGGTGAAGGCGGCGACGGGAGAGGTCGTCACGGCCGAGGAGCTGGGCGGCGGCGAGGTCCATTCCAAGGTCTCCGGCGTCACCGACCATCTCGCCGAGAGCGACGCCCACGCCCTGCGTATCGTCCGCACGATCGTCTCGACGCTCCCGGCGCCGCGCTCGCGGCGCGGGGAGCTGCCCTGGCCGGTGGAGCCCTCCGAGGAGCCCGCGGTCGACCCCGCGGGGCTCTACGGGGCGGTGCCGGTCGACTCGCGCACGCCGTACGACGTGCGGGAGGTGATCGCGCGGCTCGTGGACGGCTCGCGGTTCGCCGAGTTCAAGGCCGAGTTCGGCACGACGCTGGTGACGGGCTTCGCGCACATCATGGGCCACCCGGTGGGCATCGTCGCCAACAACGGCATCCTGTTCTCCGAATCGGCCCAGAAGGGCGCCCATTTCATCGAGCTGTGCGACCAGCGCGGCATCCCCCTGGTGTTCCTGCAGAACATTTCGGGGTTCATGGTCGGCCGCAGCTATGAGGCCGGCGGCATCGCCAAGCACGGCGCCAAGATGGTCACCGCTGTGGCCTGCACGCGCGTGCCCAAGCTCACGGTCGTCATCGGCGGCTCGTACGGCGCGGGCAACTACTCGATGTGCGGCCGCGCCTATTCGCCGCGCTTCCTGTGGATGTGGCCCAACGCGAAGATCTCGGTGATGGGCGGCGAGCAGGCGGCCTCCGTGCTCGCGACCGTCAAGCGCGACCAGCTGGAGGCGCGCGGCGAGGAGTGGCCGGCGGCCGAGGAGGAGGCGTTCCGGGCGCCGATCCGCGAGCAGTACGAGACCCAGGGAAGCGCCTATTACGCGACGGCGCGGCTGTGGGACGACGGCGTGATCGACCCCCTGGACACCCGCGCGGTGCTGGGCCTGGCCCTCACCGCCTGTGCGAACGCACCGCTTCCCGGCAAGCCCGGCCAGGATCCTGTGACGCCCGGCTTCGGCGTCTTCCGGATGTGAGGGACCGTGGAGCTGAAGAGTGAGAGCCCGATGAGCCCGACGAATCCGATGAGCCCGATGAGCCCGATGTTCGAGACAGTCCTGGTGGCCAACCGCGGGGAGATCGCCGTCCGGGTGATCCGCTCGCTGCGGCGGCTCGGTGTGCGCTCGGTCGCCGTGTTCAGCGACGCCGACGCGGACGCGCTGCATGTGCGCGAGGCGGATACGGCGGTCCGGCTCGGCCCGGCGAGCCCCGCCGAGAGCTATCTGTCGGTCAAGCGGCTGCTGGACGCGGCCGACCGGGCCGGTGCCCAGGCCGTGCATCCCGGCTATGGCTTCCTCGCGGAGAACGCGGCGTTCGCGCGCGCCTGCACCGGCGCCGGGCTCACCTTCATCGGCCCGCCCGCCACGGCGATCGAGCTGATGGGCGACAAGATCCGCGCCAAGGAGAGCGTGCGGGCGGCGGGCGTGCCCGTGGTGCCCGGCTCCACGGGCAGCGCCCTGACCGACGCCGAGCTCGCGGCGGCCGCCCGGGAGATCGGCACGCCGGTGCTGCTCAAGCCCTCGGCGGGCGGCGGCGGCAAGGGCATGCGGCTGGTGCGGGACGAGGCGCGGCTCGCGGACGAGATCGCGGCCGCGCGGCGCGAGGCCCGAGGCGCGTTCGGGGATGACACGCTGCTGGTCGAGCGCTGGATCGACGGGCCCCGGCATATCGAGATCCAGGTGCTGGCCGACGGCTATGGCCATGTCATCCATCTCGGTGAGCGCGAGTGCTCGTTGCAGCGCCGCCATCAGAAGATCATCGAGGAGGCGCCCAGCCCACTGCTCGACCCCGACACCCGGACGCTCATGGGCGAGGCCGCGGTGCAGGCGGCGCGCTCCTGCGGCTATGTGGGCGCGGGCACGGTGGAGTTCATCGTCCCGGGCGCCGACCCGGCGGCGTACTGCTTCATGGAGATGAACACGCGCCTCCAGGTCGAGCATCCGGTGACCGAGCTCATCACGGGTCTCGACCTGGTGGAGTGGCAGCTGAGGATCGCGGCCGGCGAGCGGCTGCCCCTCGCCCAGGACGACATCTCGCTGACCGGACACGCCGTCGAGGCCCGTATCTGCGCGGAGACCGCCCGGGTCAGCGGCGGCAGGGTCGACTTCCTCCCCTCGGCGGGCACGGTGCTCGCGCTGTCCGAGCCGGACGGGGAGGGGGTGCGGGTCGACTCCGGGCTGGCCGTCGGCACCGAGGTCGGCACGGTGTACGACCCGATGCTCGCCAAGGTCGTCGCCCACGGCCCCGACCGCCCCACCGCCCTGCGCCGGCTGCGCGCCGCGCTGGCCCGCACCACCACCCTGGGCCTGGACACCAACACCGGCTTTCTACGCCGCCTCGCCGCCCATCCGGCCGTGGCCTCCGGCGATCTGGACACCGGCCTCGTCGACCGCGAGGCCCCCGGCCTGGTGCCCGCCGCCGTCCCTGACGAGGTGTACGCGGCGGCGGCGCTGCTGCGCCAGGCGGCGCTGGAGCCGCGCGGGCCCTCCACCGTGGACGGTTCGGGCTGGGTCGACCCGTTCTCCGTCCCGACTGGCTGGCGGCTGGGCGGTCAGCCTGCCTGGACCGTCCATGCCCTGCGGGTGCCGGGCCACGCCCCGGTGACCGTCCGGGTGCGCGGCCAGGCCCATGACGCAGAGGTGTGGGTGGAGGAGACCGGTGCCGGGGGCGCGCCCCCGGGAATCGCGGCAGCGCCCCGCCGCGGCCAAGAGCCTGCCGAGGCCCACGGCGGCACGGCCGCCGCCGATGGCGGCGGCGAGCCCCGGATCGTCCGGGCACGGCTGACGGTGCCGCCCGCCGCAGGCCCGGCGGGCGGGACGGCGGGCCGCCCCGAGGGGGGTGGGTCCCGGGCCGTGCTGGACTGGGGCGGTGTGACCCACACCTTCGCGTACGCCGCGCAGGGCGGCGCCGGCCACTGGCTGGGCCGGGACGGCGACGCCTGGCATGTGGTTGACCACGACCCGGTGGAGGCGGCGCTGCGCGGCGGGGCTGCCGGCGCCCACGCCGGGGAGCTGACCGCGCCCATGCCCGGAACGGTGACGGTGGTCAAGGCGGCCGTCGGCGACGAGGTCACCGCCGGGCAGGGCCTGCTGGTGGTCGAGGCCATGAAGATGGAGCACGTCATCTCCGCCCCGCACGACGGCACCGTCACCGAGCTCGATGTGACCCCCGGCTCCACGGTCGCCATGGACCAGCTGCTGGCGGTCGTCGCCCCGCGCGAGACCGAGGTCGCCCCGCACGAGACCCAAGAGCGTAAGACCGAGGAGCGTGAGTGATGGCCCTCCCCGACACCCTGCCCATGACCTTCCCGGCCCCCGGGCTGCCCGCCCGGGTCCGCATCCATGAAGTGGGCCCCCGGGACGGCCTGCAGAACGAGAGGACGCTGGTCCCGGTGGCGGTGAAGGCGGAGTTCATCCGCCGGCTCGTCGAGGCGGGGCTGACCACCGTCGAGACGACGAGCTTCGTCCACCCCAAGTGGGTGCCCCAGCTGGCCGACGCCGAGGAGCTGATGCCGCTGCTGGAGGGCACCGAGGCCCGGCTGCCCGTACTGGTGCCGAACAAGCGCGGCCTGGAGCGTGCGCTGGCGCTCGGCGCGCGCGACGTCGCCGTGTTCGCCAGCGTCACCGAGTCCTTCGCCCGCGCCAATCTCAACCGCTCGGTGGACGAGGTGCTGGAGATGTTCGAGCCCGTCGTCGCCGAGGCCCGCACCGCGGGCGCCGGGGTGCGGGGCTATCTGTCGATGTGCTTCGGCGACCCGTGGGAGGGCGCGGTCCCCGTCTCCCAGACGGTCTCGGTCGCCCGCCACCTCCTGGACATGGGGTGCGCGGAGCTGAGCCTGGGCGACACCATCGGCGTGGCCACCCCCGGCCATGTGCTGGAGCTGCTGGCCGCGCTGAGCGAGGCGGGCATCCCGGCGGAGAAGCTGGCGGTCCACTTCCACGACACCTACGGCCAGGCGCTGGCCAACACGCTCGCGGCGCTGCAGTACGGCGTCACCTGCGTCGACGCCTCCGCCGGCGGCCTCGGCGGCTGCCCGTACGCGAAGAGCGCGACGGGCAACCTCGCCACCGAAGACCTGGTGTGGATGCTCGACGGCCTCGGCATCGAGACCGGGGTCGATCTGAGCCGGCTCGCCGCGACCAGCGCCTGGATGGCCCGGCACCTGGGCCGCCCGAGCCCCTCCCGTACCGTCCGTGCGCTCTCCCCGAAGGAGAACTGAGCCATGTCGACCGACCACCGCCTCTCTCCCGAGCACGAGGAACTGCGCCGTACCGTCGAGGCGTTCGCGCACGACGTGGTCGCCCCGAAGATCGGGGAGTTCTGGGAGCAGCATGAGTTCCCGTACGAGATCATCCGCGAGATGGGCCGGATGGGCCTGTTCGGGCTGCCCTTCCCCGAGGAGTACGGGGGCATGGGCGGCGACTACTTCGCGCTCTGTCTGGCCATCGAGGAGCTGGCCCGGGTGGACTCCTCCGTGGCGGTCACCCTGGAGGCGGGCGTCTCGCTGGGCGCGATGCCGATCTTCCGTTACGGCACGGAGGAGCAGAAGCGCCGCTGGCTGCCCGGACTGTGCTCGGGCGAGTCCCTGGGCGCGTTCGGCCTGACGGAGCCCGGCGGCGGCTCGGACGCGGGGGCCACCCGCACCACCGCCCGGCTGGACGAGGCCACGGGCGAGTGGGTGATCAACGGCACCAAGTGCTTCATCACCAACTCCGGCACGGATATCACCGCGCTGATCACGGTCACCGCGGTCACCAGCCGCAAGCCCGACGGCAGCCCCGAGATCTCCACGATCATCGTGCCCTCGGGCACCCCCGGCCTCACCGTCGCCGCCCCCTACTCCAAGGTCGGGTGGAACGCGTCGGACACCCGCGAGCTGTCCTTCTCCGACTGCCGGGTCCCGGCGGACCATCTGCTCGGCGAGAAGGGCCGAGGCTACGCCCAGTTCCTGCGGATCCTGGACGAGGGCCGGATCGCGATCTCCGCGATGGGCACCGGCCTGGCCCAGGGCTGTGTGGACGAGTCGGTGGCGTACGCGAAGACCCGCGAGGCGTTCGGCCGCCCCATCGGCGCCAACCAGGCCATCCAGTTCAAGATCGCGGACATGGAGATGCGGGCGCATATGGCCCGGGTGGCCTGGCGGGACGCGGCCTCGCGGCTGGTGCGCGGCGAGCCGTTCAAGAAGGAGGCGTCGATCGCCAAGCTCTACTCCTCCGAGGTCGCGGTGACCAACGCCCGGGAGGCCACCCAGGTGCACGGCGGATACGGCTTTATGAACGAGTATCCGGTGGCCCGGATGTGGCGGGACTCCAAGATCCTGGAGATCGGCGAGGGCACCAGCGAGGTCCAGCGGATGCTGATCGCCCGCGATCTGGGTCTCGCGGGGGGGCGGGGGCGGCCCCCGGCAGAGGGAGCAGACGGCCGGGCCCCCGCCGCCACCAAGGGAGAGCGGAGGGGGGGGGGAGAGGTTGGAGAAAAAAAAGG
>NZ_JBSFMM010000209.1:0-19421 GCF_053599555.1 Streptomyces sp. NPDC000941 | reverse complement strand
CGCGCTCTCTTCGAGCGCGCCGGGCCGGGCTCCGCTGCCCCTCACCCCCACGAAGGGGCAGTGGCCTGGTGGTGGTTCAGCAGCTTCTTACGCAGTGGGGGCCTACTCCGTGGCTATGGCGTTCAGCACGTTCATCCGGCCCGCCCGGAAGGCCGGGAGCAGTGCGGCGATCAGGCCCACCACGGCCGAGCCGATGAAGACCGTGATGATCGTCGACCACGGGATCTCAAGGGTCTTCAGACCCTCGAGCGCCAGCAGCTTCTGCGCCGTCGCACCCCAGCTCATGCCGAGGCCGAGGCCCAGCAGAGCGCCGAACAGCGCGATCACGACCGACTCCAGGCGGATCATGCGGCGCAGCTGACGGCGCGACATGCCGATGGCGCGCATCAGGCCGATCTCCCGGGTCCGCTCGACGACCGACAGCGCCAGGGTGTTCACCACGCCGAGGACGGCGACGACGATCGCGAGCGCCAGCAGACCGTAGACCAGGTTGAGCAGCTGCCCGATCTGATCCTTCATCATCTTCTTGTAGTCGGTCTGGTCCCGGACCTTGACCGACGGGTATTCGTCCAGCTGGGCCTTGAGGGAGGCGTAGGCCGCCTTCTCCTGACCGTCCTTGGCGGCCGCGAGCATCATCGCGTTCACCGGCATCTCATCAGCCGGGATATAGCGCTCGGCGGTGGTGATGTTCAGATACTTGGCGCCCTTGTTGAGCGAGGTGTCGTCCGAGGTGATGGCGGCGACCTTGAGCTTGGCCGGGGTCTTGCCGCCCACGAAGGTGACGGTGAGGATGTCGCCCCTCTTCACCTTGTGGTCCTTGGCGAAGTCCTCGGACACCGACATGGCGTCCTTGCCGTAGGCGTCGGCGAGCGTGCCGTCGACGACGGGGGTGCGCAGATCGTCCGCGAACTTCGGGTCGGCGGCGACCAGGTCGTCGGTGCTGGTCTTGCCGTCGGGCGTGGTGATCTTGGTGTCGTTGAGGTACTTGACGTCGGTGACGTGGTCCAGGCCCTTCGCCGCGTGCACCGCCTTCACGACGTCCCCGGTGATCGGCTTGCCGCCGTCCGACTGGACGATGAAGTCCGCGCCGACCGACTTGTCGAGCTCATCGCTGGCCGAGGCGACCATCGAGGAGCCGACCACCGACAGGCAGGCGACCAGCGCGAGGCCGATCATCAGGGCGGCGCCGGTGGCGCCGGTACGCCGGGGGTTGCGCAGCGCGTTCCGCTCGGCCATGCGGCCGACCGGGCCGAAGATCCGCAGGATGACCGCGGCCAGCACCCGGACCACCAGGCCGGCCAGCAGCGGGCCGATGACGATGAAGCCGATCAGGGTCAGCAGCACGCCAAGGCCCAGGAGCATCGACCCATCGGTGGCCTTGTCCGCGTTCGCCGCGGCGACCAGGGCCGCCACGCCCGCCACCGTGAGCAGCAGGCCGATCGCGCCCCGGATCCGGCCGGACTTGGCGTCCGCCGGGGTGCCCGCGTCCCGCAGGGCCGCCATCGGGGAGATCTTCCCGGCGCGGCGGGCGGGGATGTACGCGGCGATCACGGTGACGACGATGCCGATGGTGAGGCCGATGACGGGCGTGGCGGGCTTGACCGTCAGCTGGTCGGTGCTGATGTTCAGGCCCTGGCTGCCCATGAACTTCATCAGCCCGACGGCGAGGCCGATACCGCCCAGAACCCCGAGCACCGAGCCGACGACGCCGAGCAGCAGCGCCTCGATCAGCACCGAGCGGTTGACCTGCTTACGGCTGGAGCCGATGGCCCGCATCAGGCCGATCTCGCGGGTGCGCTGGGCGACCAGCATCGAGAAGGTGTTGACGATGAGGAAGATGCCGACCAGCACGGCGATCCCGGCGAAGCCGAGCATCGCGTACTTCATGATGTCGAGGAACGAGCCGATGTCGTCCTTGCCCTCTTCGGCGGACTCGTCCTTCGTCTGCACCTTGTAGCCGTCGCCGATGGCCGCGACCACGTTCTTCTTCAGCTGGTCGTTGCTGACGCCGGTCTTGGCGGTCAGCGCGAAGCTGGTGTACGCGTCGGGGCGGCCGAGCAGCTTGCTCTGCGCGGTGGCGGTGTCCGTGTAGACGATGGTGGCGCCGGGGTTGGTCACCTTGAAGGTCGTCAGGCCGACGATCTTGGCGCGGAACTCGCCGGGCACGGCGATGAGCCGCAGCTCGTCACCGATCTTCAGGTGCTTGTTCTTGGCCGTGTCGGCGTCGAGCATCACCTCGGTGGGGCCGCGCGGCTCATGGCCGGAGGTGAGGTCGACCGCCAGCAGCTCGGTCGGGTCCCAGTTGGTGGCGACGGTCGGGGCGCCGGACTTCGGGCCGATGTCGTCGTTGTCCTTGTTGACGACGGTGACGGTCTCGGTGCTGATCTCACCGACCGCCGACTTGACGCCCTGGACCTTCTTCAGCTCGGCGAGCCGCGTCCCGGGCACCGTCTCGATCTTGCCGGTCTGGGGGCCGTTGTGGCTGCCGCCCTTCTCCTTGGACTTGACCGAGACATCGGAGCTGGTGCTCGCGAAGAGCTGGTCGAAGGTGGCGTTGGTGGTGTCGGTGAAGACGAGCGTGCCGCAGACGAAGGCCACCGACAGCAGGACGGCGATGGCCGACAGCGCCATGCGTCCCTTGTGCGCGAAGAAATTGCGCATCGAGGTCTTGAGGACGGTCATGACACCCGCCCGCGCGCGTCGAAGCTCTTCATCCGCTCCAGCACCAGCTCGGCGGTGGGGTTGTACATCTCGTCGACGATCCGGCCGTCGGCCAGATACAGCACCCGGTTGGCGTACGCGGCGGCGACCGGGTCATGGGTGACCATCACGATGGTCTGGCCCAGCTCGTCCACCGAGCGCCGCAGGAAGCCCAGCACCTCGGCGCCGGCCCGGGAGTCCAGGTTTCCGGTGGGCTCGTCACCGAAGATGATCTCGGGGCGGGCGGCGAGGGCACGCGCCACGGCGACGCGCTGCTGCTGACCGCCGGAGAGCTGGTTCGGCCGGTGCTTGAGCCGGTCGGCCAGACCCACCGTCTCCACCACCCGGTCCAGCCAGGCGCGGTCCGGCTTACGGCCCGCGATGTCCATGGGCAGCGTGATGTTCTCGATCGCGTTGAGCGTGGGGAGGAGGTTGAACGCCTGGAAGATAAAGCCGATCCGGTCGCGGCGCAGCTGGGTGAGCTTCTTGTCCTTGAGCCCCGTGATCTCCGTCTCGTCGATGAAGATCTGACCGGAGGTCACGGTGTCGAGACCGGCGACGCAGTGCATGAGGGTCGACTTGCCGGAGCCCGACGGGCCCATGATCGCGGTGAACTGCCCGCGGGCAATGTCGACGTCCACATGGTCCAGCGCGACCACACGGGTCTCGCCGGAGCCGTACGCCTTGACGACCTGGCGCGCACGGGCGGCAACAGCCGTATGTCCTCCACTGCCCCCGGTCTTGGGAATCGATACAGCGGTTGTCACGGTGACTCTCCTATGTCGTCTTCTGCTGTCGGTCTTGCCGCGTGTGCCGCGAGCCGGGGTTCTCCGCCCGCGTACCTCAAGGGTGATCCAGGCGTGGGGGGTGTCGCGATGGTGCCTGGCTCCGTATCGATGGGGGTGCTAGCCCTACCCTCTCGGTCAGGTCGGCCATACACACCCTAGAAGTGCCGCAGGTCGCCTTCCTCCTCCGCCGGTACGAACCCCGGGTAGGAGGAACGGGTGGACATCCCCTAGGGGTATGAGACCTCAGTCGTACCCCGTCTCGGGGTCCAGACTGCACCCTGACGTTACGGAAGGATCAAGTCCGCTGTTCCAGGGGGCGGACGCCCGCTTCCCTTCCCCCGATCCCGCATGGAATCGTGGGTATTACAACGGACTTGGCGACCGAGCCCCAGACCCGGCTCGACCGGCGGAAGGAGTGCGTACGGTGGGCGGCACCGCACGGAGGCGGACGGACGCGGACACCGGACCACCCACCCCCGAGACGGCCCTCTCACCCCCGATCCGCCGCCGCCCCGTCGCCGCCGCGCTGATGCTCGGCATGGCGCTCGCCGCGCTCGACTCCACCGTCATCTCCACCGCGATCCCCCAGATCGTGGGCGACCTCGGCGGTTTCTCCGTCTTCTCCTGGCTGTTCTCCGGCTATCTGCTCGCCGTCACGGTCAGCCTGCCGGTCTACGGCAAGATCTCCGACACCTTCGGCCGCAAGCCCGTCCTGCTCTTCGGGATCGTGCTCTTCCTGGTGGGCTCGCTGCTGTGCGCGGGCGCCTGGAACATGGGCTCCCTCATCGCCTTCCGCATCGTCCAGGGCCTCGGCGGCGGCGCGCTGCAGGGCACCGTACAGGTCATCGCCGCCGACCTCTACCCGCTCGAGGAGCGCCCCAAGATCCAGGCCAGGCTCTCCTCCGTATGGGCCCTGTCCGCCGTGGCGGGCCCGGTCATCGGCGGCCTGCTCGCCGGCTACACCGACTGGCGCTGGATCTTCCTGATCAACCTGCCGGTCGGCGCCGTGGCGCTGCTGCTGATCGTCCGCCATCTGCACGAGCCGAACCGGGACAGGGCACGTGGCGTCGGCGTGGACTGGGCCGGCGCACTCGCGATCTTCGCGACCGGCGGATTGCTGCTGACCGCCCTCGTACAGGGCGGAGTGGCCTGGTCCTGGCTGTCCGCACCCTCGCTCGCGCTGCTCGCGGGCAGCGCGGCATGCGCGGCCGCGACCGTGTTCATCGAGCGCCGCACCGCCGACCCGATCATTCCGGGCTGGGTCTGGCGCCGCCGTACGATCTCGGCCGTCAACCTCGCGCTCGGCGCGCTGGGCCTGCTGATGATCGCCCCCACCGTCTTCCTGCCCACCTACGGCCAGTCGGTCCTGGGGCTCGGCCCGATCGCGGCCGGATTCGTACTGTCGGCCATGACCCTCAGCTGGCCGATATCCGCCGCGCTGAGCAGCCGCGTCTACAACCGGATCGGCTTCCGGCGCTGTGCCATCACCGGGATCGCGTTCGCCGCACTGGTCCTGCTCGCCTTCCCGCTGCTCCCCTACCCCGGCGCGAACCCGGACGCGGCCTGGCAGCCCGCGCTGATCATGCTGGCGCTCGGCGCGGCCCTCGGCCTCTTCCAGCTACCGCTGATCATCTGGGTCCAGTCCTCCGTCCGCTGGGCCGAACGCGGCACCGCGACCGCCTCGATCCTCTTCTGCCGACTGGTCGGCCAGTGCGTGGGAGCGGCCGTCTTCGGCGCCGTCGCCAACGCCACCCTGGCCGCCCGCCTCGACGAGGCGCCCCCCGCCATCCGCACCGGTCTGCCCGACGACCTCGACGGGGTCTCCCGCGCCCTGGAGCACCCCGCCACACTCACCGACCAGGCCGCCGACTACCTGCGGCGCGCGGTCGACACCGCCGTCGACCACGTCTACGTCGGCTCGGCGGGCGCCGCCGTACTGGCCCTGCTGGCGCTGCTGTTCCTCGCCCCGCGCCGCACGGCCACCGGGCCTGACGGGAAGCTGGGCGCGGCGGGTGCGGCGGGTGCCGGAGGCACCGAAGGCCGGGACGGTACGGAAGGCGCCGGCGAGCAGGCGCAGACGGCGGGGTAGCGGGGTGGCCGGGCCGGGGTTGCGGACTCCCGGCCGGGGCGGGGTCGGTAGGGGCGCAGCCGGTCGGCGCGGAGCCGGGCCGAAACAAGCCGGTCCCCGGCCGGGGCAAGGCCTGCCGGCGCGAAGCTGGTCGAGCCGCAGCCGCAGCCGCTCCAAGCGCAGTCAGTCCGGCCGCAGCCAGTCGCTTCCACGCCCGGCCGCGCCGGCCCGGAAAGCCGACTACGCCTCCGGCCGCGGCGGGGGGCCCGCGTCCTCGGCGACCGGTCGGCCCGTCAGCGCGGCCAGGCTGCCCCGTACGTGCTCCAGATGCGACTTGAGCTCTTCGCGCCGCTCGACATGCTCGCGCAGCGTCCGCTCCGTCTCCCGCTCCAGGCGCTCCTCCCGCGCCCGCGCCTGCGCGATGATCTCCGCCGCCTGCGCCTGGGCATCCTCCTGCCGCAGCCGCGCCGCCTGTTCGGCCATCGCGTACTCCCGCTTGGACTCGGCGAGCTTCAGCTGCGCGCGCTCCTCCAGCCTGGCGACCCCGGCGGCCATCGCGGCCTCCCGCTCGACGATCTCCCGGCCCGCCGCCTCCCACCGCTCGCCGTGGTCCCGCTCCTGCTCGGCCAGGACGGCGGCGCTGCGCTGCCGCGTCTCCTTCAGCGCCGACAGGGCCTCGGCCCGCCACTCCTTGGCGTCCTGCCGCGAGGCGGCTCGCAGTTCGTCGACATCCGCCTGGGCCGACTCCAGTGTCGAGCGCGCGGAGGTCTCGGCGACGGCCCGGGTGCGCTCGGCCTCCTCGCGGGCGGCCTGCTCGACCGTACGGGCCGCGGCCCGCGCGGCGTCCCACAGCTCCTGCGCCGATGCCTCGGCGCGCGTCCGCAGGCTCGTGGCCTCCTCTTCGGACGCGAACAGGATCAGCCGGGCGCGGTCGCCCAGGGATTCATACGTTTGGGGGGCCAGCTGGGCGACCGCCTCGCGCAGCTGCTCCACCTCGGCGGCGAGTTCATTGCTGAGCACCGTGAGCCGCGCGGCGCGCTCCCACGCCGCGTCGCGCGCGTCGGACAACTCCGCCAGAGTGCGGTCGACTTGCTCGGGCCGGTAGCCGCGGCCCCGTCCGCCGATGGTGAAACCTTGACGTGACACCGATGCGCCCATCCTTGGAACCCCTTTTGTCCGGCATGCAACCGCTCCGGCGCACATCTTCATAGATCGCGGCTAATCGCACATAACGCGACACTCCGCCCATCTTCGTCGGCCGGGGATGTCATGCCCTCCCCTGACGTCGCTGCCGCCGTCGACACCGGATCCGGACAACACAACGACGAGGCGCCCGCCCCCGTCACGGGGGTCGGGCGCCTCGTCGTTGTGTTCTGCCGCTGTTCGCCTCAGATGTTCGCCTCAGAGCTCGCTCAGAGCAGACCGTCCCACATCTGCTCCAGCAGCACCGACCACCAGTTGTCCGGCGAGGACAGCGCCGCCGGGTCCAGGCAGGCCAGCTGCGCCTGGAAGTCGACCGTCCAGCGGCCGGCCTGCTCCGGCGTCAGCCCGTACCGCAGCCGCCACATCCGGCCCAGCAGGGCCAGACAGCGGGCGAAGTCCGGCAGCGAGGAGTTGACGAACTGCGGCGGTACGGGCGCACCACCGGGGCCCGCCTCCGCCGGCACCGCGACGATATGCGCCGTGCCGTACTGCACACACAGCTGACGGCCGAAGTCATTGCCCATGACCAGGTACGAACCCGCGTCCGACGCGGGCTGCACCCCGCGCTCGGCGGCCAGCTCGGCGAGCGTGGGCACCGGGCGGCCTTGCTGGGCCTGCGCCCAGAAGAACGGCCCGAAGTCCATCGGCAGCCCCGCCATGACCAGCGTCTGCGCGACCACGTCCGGCACGCCCATACGCGACACCGCGCGCTGGTCGAAACGGAAGATGCCCTGCGGCCCGAACGACTGGATCAGCTCCTGCGCAAGCACCTCCGGCGGCACCGGGGCCACCCGCTGCACCTGGCTGGGGTGCGGCAGCGGCACCCGGTTCGGGGCCGGGCGGGCCGGGCCGTCCGCCACCTGGTGCAACTCGCCCTGGTGCTCGATGAGATGGCGTACGCCCTGCTGGCGGGTCGCGTGGTCACGCCCGTACGCCGCCGTGTGGCTGATCCGCACCTGCGGCCAGGTTTCCTTGATCATGCGCGCGCAGTAGCCGCCGGGCAGATCGCAGGACTCCAGCTCGGTGTGGAGCTCGAGCACCTGGTGCGGCGGGACGTTCATCACGCGTAGCTCGTGCAGGATCTGCCACTCGGGATGCGGGGTGCCGGGCGCGGAACGGCGGATGAGCTGCTGCTCGGAGCCGTCCTGCGCGCGGTAGCGCAGCACCGCCATATAGCCGGGGCCGACGGTCGGCTGGCTGGGCGGCGGCGCGGGGTAGGCGTATCCGCCACCGGGCGGCGGCATACCGGGGCCGGGCATACCGGGTGGAGGCGTCCCCGTGCCGGGCATACCGGGCGGGGGCGTGCCGCCCGCGAGCATCGTCGCGGCGGCGTGCACCCCGCCGGGGCCGCTGGGGCCGCCGGGGTATCCGGGGCCGGGCGGCGGAGGCGGCGTCTGCGCACCACCGGGGCCGGGCACACCGGGCTGACCCGGGGCGCCAGGAGCGCCGGGGGGACCGGGCGGCTGCGGACCACCCGGGCCCGGCATACCCGGCACACCAGGCGCACCCGGACCACCGGCAAACATCGTCGCCGCCGCATGCACCCCACCCGGAGCACCAGGAACACCAGGCGGAGGCGTCGCACCCGGAGCCCCAGGCGGGCCGGGGAAGTTGCCGACCGGGCCCGGCGGAGGCGGCGTCTGGCCGCCCACGGCCCCGGGCACACCGGGAGCGCCGGGAGGACCGGGAGGACCGGGCGGACCGGGCGGACCGGGCGGACCGGGCGGCTGCGGACCCGACATACCGGGCTGACCCGGAACACCCGGAGCACCGGGGGGACCGGGCGGCTGTGGGCCACCCGGGCCCGGCATACCCGGGACGCCGGGCGCACCCGGACCACCGGCAAGCATCGTCGCCGCCGCATGTACCCCACCAGGAACACCAGGCGGAGGCGTCGCACCCGGCTGACCTGGAGCACCCGGTGCGCCCGGAGCCCCAGGCGCGCCCGGCGGAGGCGTCGCGCCCGCGCCCGGGATGCCCGGCGCCGGCGGCGGGGGCGGCGTCTGCGGACCGCCCAGGCCAACGCCCGGACCGCCAATGCTCTCGGGGTCGAGCGCCGAGACCAGTTGGGTCGGTACGTACCCTCCGGCCGGGGCGCCCGGAGCGCCGGGGCCGGACGGCGGCGGAGGCGGAGTGTGCGCACCAGGCGCCGAGCCCGCGCCGGGAGCGCCAGGCGCGCCGGGCGGCGGCGGGACCGACGGGCCGACGGGCGGCGCACCAGGCGGCACCGGAGGCGCGGCCGGGCCCGCGGTCGGCGCACCGGTGGGCGGCGGCATGCCCAGGGCCGGCGCGATGGCCGTGGGCGGCAGGGCGCTGCCCGCCGACAGCAACTCGGTCTTGGCGTCCGGCCGCACGCCCGGCGCCGGGGTGTCCTCGTCGTCGGAGCCCGCGAGCGGCGGGGCGAAGACCGTGACGGGCGGGGCGACCGAGCGGTCGTTGTCGTCGCTCCCGGAGTTGGTGTCGGCACCGGCCCACGGCGTACCGCCGGCCGGTGTCGCCGGGGGGACGGGGGCGGGGTCCGCGGGGCCCGGAGGCGCCGCGGGGGTGGCCCAGGGGCTCCCGGGCCCAGGCCCGGCGCCGTGCTGCCCGCCGCGTGACGCGTCGTCCGAGGGCTGCGCGCCCGCGTCCGGGGCGCCCGCCGGGGCGCCGGGCGCGAACGGACCGGAACCCGCCGCACCGGCGCCCGGCCAGTCGTCTTCCCTGCGCTCGGCCGAACCGTCGGCCGCGGACCCGGACGCCCCGGAACCGCCGCCATAGCCGCCGGACGCCGTGGCCGACACCGGCCAGTCGTCCACCGGTTCCGGCTCACGGCCGGCCGAACCGCCCACCGCGGACGCCCCGGCACCAGAACTCACCGCACCAGAACTCACCGCACCAGAACTCGCCGCGCCGGACCCCGGCCAGTCATCCGTACCCGATTCGCGGTCCGCGGGCCCGCCCGAAGCGCCCGCCCCCGAACCACCGCTGTACGAACCGGACGCGGCCGAGGACTGCGCCCCCGGCCAGTCGTCCACCGCTGCCGGCGGCTCGCCCGCAGCGGAACCGCCCGCCGAAGACGCAGCCGCGCCGGAGCCCGCTCCCGCACCCGTACCGGAGCCCGCCCCGGAAGCACCGCCGCCCCCGTCACCACCGCTGCCACCGCCCGACCGCTGGTCGGGGATGCCGCGCGCGTCCGCCGCCTCCTGCAGCCAGTCCGGCGGCGTCAGCAGGAAGGACGTCGCGTTCAAGTCGATGCGCTGCGGCCGCGCGCCCGTGCTCTCCTGGTCCCCGCCTGAGGCCCCGTACTGCTCCTCGTACCGGCGGATGACCTCACCCACCGGCAGCGCCGGCCACAAGGTCGTGTCCCCGCTGTCGCGGGCGATGACCAGCCGGGTGCCCTCGGAGGGCCCGTCCGAGACCGGTCCGTCGGCGCGGTCCTCGGCCCAGGCCACAAAGCCCAGGTCGAACTCCCGCACCCGCACCTCGCGCTGCTGATACGCGGGCACATCGCCGTTGATCCACAGCTCCGCGCGCTCCTGCGCCTGTGCGAAGGTCACCATCGCGCTCACCCCTCCACCGGGACGGCGTACGCGAAGCCGCCCTCCACCATCAGGTTGGCCACGGTCTCCAACTCCGGCGGGTTGCCCGCGAGGCGCAGCAGGAACGCGTCGAAGTCGTTCCCGCACGGCAGCATCAGCTCGACCCGGTCCTGCACCGTCCAGCCGTCGTGGTCCCGCGCGTCGTCGTACGCGCAGAACCACACCGAGCCGATCACGTCACCCTTCACCTTCACCGCGATCACCCCGCCCTGTACGAAGCCCACCCCGAGGAAGTCCTTGGTGAAGTGGTCGCGCAGGCATTTGTTCACATACACCAGGTCATTGACCGCGGCCTCGTCGCGCACCGTGAAGAACGGCTGGTCGACGAGGAGGCCGAGCTCCGGGTCCAGCGCCGCGCCGACGGGTGCGCAGCCGCCCGCCGCCTTGAGGAAGGCCCGGTACGCGCCGGGCAGCCGGTAGCCCAGATCCTCCTCGACGCCGAGCACCTGTTCCTCGGTGACCGAAATGCCGCGCTTGGGCAGTCCGAAGTGCACCGGCCGGGTCTCCTGCAGCGGCCGGGTGCCGCGCTTGCCCTGGTCGACGGCGGCCGTCGCGAGCCCGCCGTGGTGCCGCAGCAGCGCCTTCACCTCCACCGGGATCAGCTCCAGGCGGCGGGTGCCGACGACGTGGTGCCAGGTCCAGCCGTGCGGGGTGGCCACGCTCGACGAGCCGTCCCACAGGTCGTGGCCGACGGCGTGCAGCGCGGCGTTGGCGGAGACGAAGTCCGTCAGCCGCAACTCGTCGACGCCGAACCCCTCGGGCGGCTCGGCTATTTCGGCGGCCGCGCGCGCATAGGGCGTAAAGTCCGGATGGCCGTTTTCGTCCACCCGGACGCCCTTGGGGTGCCGGGCGGCCCTCACCGGGTCCGGGAAGTGCACGACCTGCCCGGCGTAGGCCGTGTTCGGTGGCGCGGCATGCTGCCCGAGCCGACCTGTCGTCATGGCGGATGCCCCCTGCTGCTGCTGGCTGGTACGGACAGACTATGCGGTACCGCGACCCCGGACCCCGGCGCGCCCGACCGCGCGCGACCGACCCCCGACGCCGGGCACCCTGCCGACCTGCCGCCCGGCCCGCACCGGCCACCCCCGGACTTTCGCACCACGCGCCACATTTGGCAGGCTGATCTTCGCAACCGGGGGATTGCGCGGGGATTGCGCGCGGATTGCGCAGGGAGGGAACGGGAGGGAACGCAGGAGATGCACACCACGCCAAGCGGGCGCGACAGCGCCGCGCCCGGCCAGAGCAACGGCGCCGCGCCCGGCCAGAGCGACCCACGGCTCAGCTGGAGCGACACCGACGGCGCGGCCGGACCGCCGCCGCTCGTCCACCGCCGCGACGGCATCCTGCCGACCGTCGCCGCCGCGCTCTCCGTCCGCGGCGACACCCTCACCAGCACCGCGAGCAAAGGCGACCAGCCGCCCCCGCTGCACCCCCTGGTCCAGGACTTCCTGGACACCCTCACCAGCGCCCAGCGCGAGCGGTTCACCGGCCGCTGCCCCGAGGCGATCCTGCTCTCCCGCCATCTGACCAGCGTCGAGGCCAACCGCTCCAAGCGCGCCGCCCGTAAGCCGCTCACCCACGGCGAGGCCCGCCGGGCCTTCAAACACGCCAAGATCACCACCCGCCGGATCCGTGAGGCCGGCGACCCCCGGCACGGCAGCTACGCCCCGCCCTGCCGCTCCTGCGTACCGCTGCTGGCCCACTTCGGCGTACGGACCGTCGGACACACAAACGGGCCCGAGGCCGAAGCCGCGGCCGGCCCGGTCAGGGGCTGACCTTGGACACCTCCAGACGGGTACGCAGCATGGACACCACCCGCTTCTCCGTCCCCGTCGACGCCGCGCTGCGCGAGGCGGGCTGGCAGCCGGGGCGCCGGGACATCCACCAGGCCGAATACTGGGCGGACACCCTGCGCGCCCACACCTCCCCCGCCGGACATATGCACGCCGTCTTCCCGGCGGCCGTCGAGGCGTGGGCGGAGTTCGGCGGGCTGCATGTCATCCCGCCGGGCACCGGCCGGCATATCGCCCCGACTCCCTTTCATATCGACCCGCTGCACGGTCTGCATCTGGCCCGCACGCTGGGAGACCTGGGGCGGGCGCTGGACACGGCGCTCAGCCCGCTGGGCGAGGAGGCGGGCGGACAGGCGCTGTTGACGATCGACGCGGAGGGGCGGGTGTACAGCCTGGACCACACCGGGGACTGGTACCTGGGCGCGGACATCGACGCGGCGCTGACGGCGCTGGTGATGGGGGTCCAGCCGCAGCGGCTGCCGCGCGGCTAGCGACTCTGGGGAATCACCTACTCTTTCGAGCCAATTTCGAGCAGGGACGAATCGGCCGCGGCGGCGGTGCGGTCGGCAGCCGTACGGTCTGCGCCGGCGCTGTCGGCGGCGGCGCTGTCGGCGGCGGCGCTGTCCGTGGCCGTACGGTCCGGAATGACCGCCGAGACCCGGAAGCCGCCCGACTCCGTGGCCCCCGACACAAAACCGCCCCCGAGCGTCGTCACCCGCTCCTTCATCCCCAGCAGGCCATTGCCGCCACTCGGCAGCCCCGCATCCGCCGCGCCCCGCTCCGAGGGCCCGTTCTCCACCAGCACCGCGACCTCCGACGGCCGACGGGCGAGCCGGACCCGCGCCTTCGCGCCCGGCGCATGCTTATGGACGTTGGTCAGGGCCTCCTGCACCACGCGGTACGCGGTCTGCTCCACCCGGGGCGCATAGCCGCGCTCCTCCCCCTCCACCGACAGCTCCACGACCATCCCGGCCGCCCGCGACTGCCCGACCAGCGTCTCCAGCTCCGCCAGCCGCGGCCCGCCCACGATGTCCGCCGCCCCGGCCGACCCCGCGGCCCCGGCCGTACGAGCACCGCCCGTACCCTCCGCACCGCCCGCACCCGCGGCCCCGGCGGCCTCCGCCGCGGCCGACGCGGCCGCGGCCACCGCCGCCAGCGGCGCCGGCTCACCGTCCCCGCGCCCGCCGGCCGGGGCCGGGGCCCGCTGGCCGACGTCCTCGGAACGCAGCACGCCCAGCATCTGCCGCAGCTCGGTCAGCGCCTGCCGGCCCATGTCGCCGACCAGCGCCGCGTTCTTCGCGGCCTTCTCCGGATCCTTGAGGGCAACCGCCTGCAGCGCCGCCGCGTGCACCACCATCAGGCTCACCCGGTGCGCCACCACGTCATGCATCTCCCGCGCGATACGGGTGCGCTCCTCGTTACGGGCCCACTCGGCCCGCTCCTCCGCCCGGTCCGCCAGCAGCGACAGCTCGCGCTCCAGACCGTCCGCCCGCTCCCGCAGGCTCTCCACGAGCCGGCGCCTGGCCCTGACGTACAGCCCGAGCAGGATGGGCGGCGCGGTGAGACCCAGCGACATCACCACCGCGAACAGCGGAACCATCCACACGGTGGGTTCCGCGGGCCCCCTGCCGTGGTGCATGTCCTCCTGGAACCGGATGGTCGAGATGATCAGCGTGCCCACGCCCGACATCCCGGCCAGCACGGCCGTGATCCGGCGCGGCACCTCCGAGGCGGCCAGGGTGTAGAGGCCCACGATGCTGAGCATCAGCCCCATCTCCGCCGGGGTGACCGCGATCGATATGAGCACCACGGCGATCGCCCAGCGCCGCCGCAGCAGCAGCGTCGCGCCGACGACCAGCCCCATCGCCACCCCGACGGCGACCGGGATACGCGCGTCATGGGCGAAGGCGACGCCCTCCGCGGCACACTCGACCGCCGACATGACCGCGAGGGCGATGTCCAGCACCATGCTCCGCCGCCGCGGCCACCACCACGGCCCAGCGGGCGCGCCTCGCGCACCCGCTGTCTCGACGTCCCCCATTTCCCCCGTCGCAGTCATACCGACCAGACTACGGCCGGGTGCGTGAGGTTCACCCCGGGACACGGCCGGGCGAACCGCCAGAACCCGGCCCGGGCCCTACCGTCGCGTCGAGGGGGCTTGGTACGGCATAGTGGTGGGGGCCAAGTCGACAACCTCCACCAGTTGTCCGATTTGACCATTTTGCTATCCCCTGTGGTGTAATCGGCAGCACAGCAGCCTTTGGAGCTGTTTGTCAAGGTTCGAGTCCTTGCAGGGGAGCTCCCGTTCGAGTCCTGACCGTCCACGTCAGGACCCACCCTCGTTCCCGCCCCGAAACCTCTCGGTATCCTGCGGTTGTCCACACCCGAGCCGAGCCCGAAGGGCACATCCGTGAGCGCCAACCGCCCGGCAGCCGTCGTCGTCCTCGCAGCGGGTGAGGGCACCCGCATGAAGTCGACGACCCCCAAGGTCCTGCATGCGATCTGCGGCCGGTCCCTCGTCGGGCATGTCGTCGCTGCCTCCCGCGAGCTGTCCCCCGAGAACCTGGTGGTCGTCGTCGGCCACGCCCGTGAGCAGGTCACCGCGCATCTCGCCGAGATCGACGCCGACGTACGCACCGCCGTACAGCACGAACAGAACGGGACGGGGCACGCCGTCCGGATGGGGCTTGAGCAGCTCACCGACAGCGCCGAGAGCGCCGACAGCGGGGTCGCCCTGGACGGCACCGTGGTCGTCGTCTGCGGGGACACCCCCCTGCTGACCGGCGAGACCCTGGGCCGTCTCGCCGAGACCCACGCCTCCGAGGGCAACGCCGTCACCGTGCTGACCGCCGAGGTCCCCGACGCGACCGGCTACGGCCGGATCGTGCGCGACGAGGCGAGCGGCGCGGTCACCGCGATCGTGGAGCACAAGGACGCGACCGACGCCCAGCGCGGGATCCGCGAGATCAACTCCGGGGTCTTCGCCTTCGACGCCCAGTTGCTGATCGACGCGCTGGGCAAGGTACGGACCGACAACAGCCAGGGTGAGGAATACCTCACCGATGTGCTGGGCATCCTGCGCGAGGCCGGGCACCACGTCGGCGCCTGTGTGGCGGGCGACCACCGCGAGATCGTCGGGATCAACAACCGGGTGCAGCTGGCCGAGGCGCGCCGGCTGCTCAACGACCGGCTGCTGACCCGGGCCATGCTCGACGGGGTGACCGTCGTCGACCCGGCCACGACCTGGGTGGACGCGACCGTCACCTTCGAGCCGGACGCCGTGGTGCACCCCGGCACCCAGCTGCTGGGCGCCACCCACCTCGCGGCGCACGCCGAGGTCGGCCCGAACTCCCGGCTCACCGACACCACCGTCGGCGAGGGCGCGACCGCGAGCTTCACCGTCGCCGACGGCGCGGAGATCGGCGCGGGCGCGAGCGTCGGCCCGTACGCGTATCTGCGCCCCGGCACCCGGCTCGGTGCCAAGGCCAAGGCGGGCACGTACGTGGAGATGAAGAACGCCCGGATCGGCGAGGGCACCAAGGTGCCACACCTCTCCTACGTAGGCGACGCGACCATCGGCGAGTACACCAACATCGGTGCCGCCAGCGTGTTCGTGAACTACGACGGCGTCAACAAGCACCACACCACCATCGGCAGCCACTGCCGCACCGGAGCGGACAACATGCTTGTGGCTCCGGTCACGATCGGGGACGGCGCCTACACCGCCGCCGGCTCGGTCATCACCAAGGATGTGCCCCCGGGCTCGCTCGCTGTCGCACGCGGCCAGCAGCGGAACATCGAGGGTTGGGTCGCCCGCAAGCGCCCCGGAAGCGCCGCCGCGAGGGCCGCCGAATCGGCTCGCCAGGAGGGCGAGGGCGAGGGATGACCCGTGCACGGGTGCGCCGTGCGGGGCGTACCGTGATAAGCGCATCAAAGTGACATCCAAGGAGACTTGCTGTGACCGGGATCAAGACGACCGGCGAGAAGAAGCTGATGCTCTTCTCCGGCCGCGCCCACCCCGAGCTGGCCGAGGAGGTCGCCCACGCGCTGGGCGTCAGCTTGGTCCCGACCAAGGCATTCGACTTCGCGAACGGCGAGATCTACGTCCGTTTCCAGGAGTCCGCGCGGGGCGCCGACTGCTTTTTGATCCAGAGCCACACGGCTCCGATCAATAAATGGATCATGGAGCAGCTGATCATGGTCGATGCGCTGAAGCGGGCCTCCGCGCGCTCGATCACCGTGATCGTGCCCTTCTACGGCTATGCCCGCCAGGACAAGAAGCACCGCGGCCGCGAGCCCATCTCGGCCCGGCTGATCGCCGACATGCTCAAGACGGCGGGCGCCGACCGGATCCTCACGGTGGATCTGCACACCGACCAGATCCAGGGCTTCTTCGACGGCCCGGTCGACCACCTCTTCGCGCTGCCGATCCTCGCGGACTACGTGGGCGCCAAGGTCGACCGTGCCAAGCTGACCGTGGTCTCCCCGGACGCGGGCCGGGTGCGCGTCGCCGACCGCTGGTGCGACCGGCTCGGCGCCCCGCTGGCGATCGTGCACAAGCGCCGCGACCCGGACGTGGCCAACCAGGTGACCGTCCACGAGGTCGTGGGTGATGTGCGGGGCCGGGTGTGTGTCCTGGTCGACGACATGATCGACACCGGTGGCACCATCTGCGCCGCGGCGGACGCGCTGTTCGCCAATGGCGCGGAGGACGTGATCGTGACGGCCACCCACGGTGTGCTGTCCGGACCGGCCACGGACCGGCTGAAGAACTCGAAGGTGAGCGAGTTCGTCTTCACCAACACCCTGCCCACCCCGAACGAGGTCGAGCTCGACAAGATCACCGTGCTGTCGATGGCGCCGACCATCGCCCGCGCGGTCCAGGAGGTCTTCGAGGACGGCTCGGTGACCAGCCTCTTCGAGGAGCAGTGATGGCCACCGGCGACTTAGGAACAGGGACCCGCCGACCGATCTGAGGCCACCCCACCAGGGGTGGCCTCAGCCATGTGCCGAGGCATGCACCCCAGGACGGTAGAATTGCCGGGTTGCTCGGCGAGGGAAGCTGTGTGCGGTGACGTACGCGGCTCGTCCGTTATCGACGCGCTCTTCGTAGAGATGGTCTGTCGTGGGCCGGGTGACGGCCGTCAGATCCGCTTTCAGCGGCGTACAGACATACAGCGACTACGAGGAGTGCAGCCATGGCTGAGGTCAAGATTTCCGCCAAGTCCCGTACCGAGTTCGGCAAGGGCGCCGCCCGCCGTGCCCGCCGCGAGGGCCTGGTCCCGGGTGTGGTGTACGGCCACGGCACCGAGCCGGTCCACGTCAACCTGCCGGGCCACACCCTGATGCTCGCGCTCAAGACCGCGAACGTGCTGCTCAGCCTTGATGTCGACGGCAAGAAGGAGCTCGTCATCCCCAAGGCGATCCAGCGCGACGCCATCAAGGGCTTCATCAAGCACGTCGACCTGCTCCTGGTGAAGCGCGGCGAGAAGGTCACCGTCGAGGTGCGGGTCAACACCGAGGGCGAGCTGGCCCCCGGCGGCAACCTGCTGGAGCACCTGCTGAACGCGCTGCCGGTGGAGACCGAGGCCACCCACATCCCGGAGTCGGTCACCGTCTCCATCGCGGGCCTGGACGCCGGTCACTCCATCCTGGCCAAGGACATCACCCTGCCGGCCGGCACCACCCTGGCCGTAGAGGAAGACACCGTCGTGCTGCAGGTCGTCGGCGCCCAGGCCGAGGCCCCGGCCGGCGAGGGTGAGGCCGAGGGCGAAGAGGCGTAACCAACGCCGAGCGGGCATTGACGCCTCAGCCCGAGGCGTCGATGCCCCACCCGAGGCGTTGACGCCTCCACCCGATGCGTCGACGTCCCCGCTGCCCGTTCCGGCCGCTGTCCCGCCCCGTCCCCTCGTCCTGAGGCCGGGCCCGGGCGGCGGCCGGTCCTTCATCACTCCCCCCCGGCGCTCGAGGAGACACCCAGATGACGACGGACGAAGCGAGCCCCTGGCTCGTCGTGGGCCTCGGCAACCCCGGGCCCGAGTACGCGGCCAACCGCCACAACGTCGGCTTCATGGTGGCCGATCTGCTGGCCGACCGTATGGGCGGCCGGTTCAAGGCGCACAAGTCCCGCGCGCAGGTCGTCGAGGGGCGCGTCGGTGCGCCGGGCCCGGCGAGCCGCCGGGTGATCGTCGCCAAGCCGATGTCGTTCATGAACCTCTCGGGCGGCCCCACCACCGCGCTGCGCGACTTCTACAAGGTGCCGGTCGGGCATGTCATCGCGATCCACGACGAACTGGACATCGACTACGGCGCGCTGCGGCTGAAGCTCGGCGGGGGTGACAATGGCCACAACGGCCTGAAGTCGATTACCAAGTCGCTGAGCCCCGACTACTTCCGCGTCCGCTTCGGGATCGGCCGGCCGCCCGGCCGGATGGATGTCGCGGCCTTCGTGCTCAAGGACTTTTCCGCCGCTGAGCGCAAGGAGTTGGACTATTTCGTGGACCGCGCCGCGGACGCCGTGGAGACGCTGATCGTCGACGGTCTGGAGCGCGCGCAGTCCACGTACAACTCCTGATCCCCGCCCGGGTGACCCTCCGCCGACGGTTGACCCGCGGGCTGGGATGTCGGGAGGATCGCGGCCATGTCTTCCTCCGGCACGATCAAACGCAGCCGTTCGCGGCGGGCGGGCGAGAACGCGTACGGGCTGCTGCTGCTCACGAAAATCGTAGTGATGGCGCTCCTCGCGCTGTTCGTCATCGTCGCGGGGGTGTGGTACTCATGGGCGACCGCCAAGCCGGCGATGTTCAACAAGGGCCTTGAACGCGGCACGATCACCGTCGCCACCTGCGACGACGACTGGTGCACCGGCGCCTTCACGCCCGCCGACGGCTCCGGCCACGCCCGTGCGAAGGTGCGGATCGACAAGGCGGTCACCGACGGCAAGGGCGACCACCTGCTGGTGGCTCTCAAGCCCGGCTCGGACGAAGCCGTACGGACCGGCATGACCGGAATCCTGCACGCCTGGGTCCCCTTCGCGGGCTCCCTCCTGCTGGCCGCCCTCATGGTCGCGGGCGGCCTCCGCCTGCGCCGCACGGCCTGGGCCATGGGCCTCACCGGCGCGGCCCTCCTGGCCGCGTCCTTCGCCACGCTGGCCTTCTGAGCCCCCAGGCCTCCGTGCCCGGGGCCGACGGCCGGTGCGGCACCGGCTGCCGCGCCGGGCCGCCCGGAGCGGTACGGCGGGTCGGCCGCAGCGGCGAAGCCTGCTGCGGGGGCGGCCGGGGGGGGGGGGGGG
>NZ_JBSFMM010000208.1:0-19467 GCF_053599555.1 Streptomyces sp. NPDC000941 | reverse complement strand
TCGACGAACCGAAGCTAACCCCCACCCCACACCCCGGGAAGCACATGACAGCGATTGGCGAACAACTGATCCCATCTGTACAGGAAGGGCCGAAGGTGACCGTCGGCCAGATCATTCACCGCCGACCACAACACCCTGACCTGCCCGAAACGGCCGACGCTGGCCTACACATCCGGGAACTGCTCCCAGTTGACGAGTGGGCAACCGCCCACTCATAGTGGGCGCATGCCCACTAACGAATCCGAGCAAGCCCCTGACGCGCAACGCGAGCCCCATCACGCCCGCGAGATGGCGGAGTCGTTCGGCTCCGACGCCGAACGCTACGACCGGGCCCGGCCCCGTTACCCCGACGCCATGGTGGAAGCGATCACCGCCGCGATCGCCACTGCGGCCCCCAGGCCCGACGTCCTCGACGTCGGCGTCGGGACCGGCATCGCGGCCCGGCAGTTCCAAGCGGCCGGCTGCACGGTGCTGGGCGTCGATGTGGACGCCCGTATGGCCGAGTTCGCCCGCCGCGGCGGCGGGCTCCACGGCGGCGGGCTCGAGGTCGAGGTGGCGGCCTTCGAGTCCTGGGACCCGGCCGGCCGGACCTTCGACGCGGTCGTCGCCGCCCAGACCTGGCACTGGATCGACCCGGTCGCCGGAGCGGCCAAGGCGGCCGAGGTGCTGCGACCCGGCGGCCGACTGGCCGTGTTCTGGAACGTATTCCAGCCCTCGCCCGATATCGCGGAAGCCTTCGCCGAGGTCTACCGCCGGGTCCTGCCCGACTCGCCCCGCAACCCCTGGGCGAAGCCCGCGCTCGACCCCTACTCGGCGCTGTTCACCAGGGCGGTCGACGGGATACGGCAGACGGGCGCGTTCGGCGAGCCGGAGCAGCGGCGCTTCGACTGGGAGCGCGAGTACACCCGGGAGGAGTGGCTGGATCAGCTCCGTACCGGCGGCGACGCGGGCCAGCTACCGCCGGCCAAGCTGGCGGAACTGCTGACCGGCACCGGGGCCGCGATCGACGCGGTGGGGGGCGGCTTCACCATGCCGTACGCCACGGTGGTGGTCATCGCGGCGCGCGCCACCACCACCGCCTGACGTGGCTTACGTGCCGATGCCCATCCCTCGCGCGCGCCCTTACTCGTCCGATGACTCGCCCGAGCTGCCGCTCCGGCTCCGGTCCTTGCGCCCCGCCTTGCGCACCAACTCGCCCGCCACCAGTGTCGTGGTTGCCGCCGCGCGCACCCAACGCGGGCCGCCCCGCGCCGCCCACACGACGCAGACACACCCTCCGACGGCGAGCACGACGATGCCGGACAAAACGAACACGGTCATGCCCCTGCCCCTCCCACTCTGCGGTCCGCTTCTGCGGTCCGCGCCATCCTGCCAGTTCGCGAGGGAGACCGGCCACGGTCGGGGCATGGGCAGCCAGGGAACGGCGGGGAACAGTAACGTGCTGGTCCATGGCGGATGACGATGACGCGACGAACGCGCTGCTGATCAAAGCCGGTTCGCTGCTCCGCGACTGCGGTGAGCGGCTGATGGACGACGCGGAGACGGACGGGGTCCCGCGACTGCTTGAGGAGGCGTCCCGGTGCTACGACGCCGTCGCGCGGAAGCTGAGCGCCGATGACGCCGAGACCGCCGCCACCGTTGCGATCGGACGCTCGACGGCAGCAACGCTGGCCCTGCACCAGTGCGCCTGGGATGAGCTGGACTGCGACTGGTCCTGGGAGGACGAGAGCGACGGGCCGTACCTGGGCCATATGCGGGAGTTCGACGAGGACGGCATCAGCGAGCCACTGGTCGCGCGGGCGATCGAGACGGCCCGCGCGGCCCTGGACGCCGACCCCGGCGACCCGCTGGTGCCCCTCCAACTGGCCCACGCCCTGTGCTGGTCCGGCGACCGGGACGGCGCGGTCGCCGCGTACACCGAGGTGCTGCGGCGCGACCCGGAGGACCTTGTCGCGCGCGACAGGCTCGCCGAACTGGGGGAAGGGGCGCCCGAGGAAGACGCCTTCGAGGATGCCGGGTCCCGGGCCCGCTACGCGTTCGCCTTGGTCCGCGCAGAGGCCGGGAAAGCCAGCTGGGGATGGTCCGCCATCGCGCTCGCTTCCGGCTCGGTCGCCGCCGCGCAGCGCGACGCCGACGCGGTCCTCAGCAGCCTTGCCGACGCGGATCTCACCTGGGAGGAGCTGTCCGAGATGCTGAGGCTGACCCTCGAAATCCACCGCCCCGGGCAGCCGGTCACCCGCTTCGACCTCGTCGCCCATGTCCCGGCCGAGCCCCGCAGCGGCTCATTCCTCATCGACTGGTCAGCCATCCCCGAGGGCGAGCCCTTGGACCCGCCCCTGCCGCCGGGTCGGCCGGTCCGGGTCGACGGCCGGACCTGTTTCCACGGCGTCAGTGACGGCCCGCGTAGGTGAGGAAGGCGGTCCAGGCGGCTGGGGTGACGGCGAGTTGGGGGCCGTGGGGGTGCTTGGAGTCGCGGATGTGGATGGTGTCGGGGGTGAGGGCGACCTCGACGCAGTCGTTGCTGTTGCTGGCGCTGTAGCTGCTCTTGATCCACTCAGAAGGCTTGAGCGTCATGTCTCCCCCAGCAGTTTCTCGATAAAGGCCAGAGACTCACACGGAGTGAGAGCTTGCGCACGGATAATCCCATAACGCAGCTCGAGGATCTGGACCTCCTTCGGATTGGAGATCACGCGACTGGTGAGCGGGCCTTCCGAGTAGCCCACCGCCGTACCGTCGTTGAGCTTCAGCACGCCCTGCTCGCCGCCCATCCCGGCATGGTTCTCACGGCTCGTCGGCATCACCTGAATCTCGACGTTCCGCAACTGCCCGACTTCCAATAGGTGTTCGAGCTGGCGGCGCAGCACCATTGCGCCCCCGATCGGACGCCGCAGCGTCACTTCTTCCTGCACAAAGGTCAGCGTCGGCACAGGTCGCCGCTCGAAGATCTCCCGCCGGGCCATCCGGGCCGCCACGAGGCGGTCGATGTCGTCCTCGGTGTACGACGGCCGCCGCATCTCGAACAGCGCCCGCGTGTACTCCTCCGTCTGCAACAGCCCATGCAGATTGTGGGTGCCGTAACCCCCAAGCTCAACGGCCTCCCTCTCCAGCTTCGTCAGATCCCGCACCTTCTTCGGATACCGCGCCTCCGCGACATCCTTCTTCATCGCCGCAATCTTGCCGCCCGCTCCCACCACTTCATCCGTCTTGTCCAGGAACTCCGGCCGGGGAATCCTCCGAGCCCGCTCGACGGCCGAAACCAACTCCTCCCCGTACCCGATCGCCGCCCCCAACTCCACCTGCTTCAGCCCCGCCGCCTCACGCCACAACTTGATCTGGCGGCCGACGGCCCTCATCACCGCACCGCTGTCGTCCTCTTCGAACCCCTGGACCTCGCTCATGATCTGCCCACCTCCGACGTGTCCGTGCCCAACGTCGCCCGCCCAGCACGCGTCACGGCGTACGGGCCGGACAAGCGCCGGACCGCAGCAGGAGCACCACCGGACGGTCACCGTCCGTATTGGCGTCGCTACTTTTCAGCCTAGACGCGCACGGCCACGCTGAGTGACATGAGCCGACATTTCACTCGAACAGACACTTCCGTTTCCGCACCCCCCTACCCTCCACTTCACCGTCCTGCTCTCCGCCCCCCGTAAGGGCGCCCGCCTGGCCCGCCTCCTCGCGGTACGGGATCCGCGTACGGAACGGCTGCCGACCGTCCGCCCACGCGGGGAGACCGATGGCGAGTCGGGGCATGGGCTGCTGCTCATGAAGGAGTTGGCGGACCGCTGGGGTGTGGTGGCCGAGCTGAGCTGCAAAACGGTGTGGGCCGAACTCACCCTCCGGCACTGAGCGGGTGGGAGATGCGGTGCTCAGGGGTAGCGGAAAATCACTGGCTTCCCTCGCCATCCAACGGCGAGACTTTTCGGCGTGACGCTTCATCAGAATGAGGTCCCGGTCGACGAGGCGGTAGCCAGGTCGCTGCTGGAGGCACAGCGCCCGGAGTGGGCTGACCTGCCGTTGTCGCCCGCGGGCGCGGGCACGGACAATGTCATGTACCGGCTGGGCGATGACCTGCTCGTACGACTTCCACGAACCGCCGAGAACGGGCGGTCCGTGCGGAAGGAGCAGAAATGGCTTCCTCGCCTGGCGCCCCTCCTCGCGTGCCCTATCCCCGAGCCCGTCCACGCTGGGACGCCCGTCGACGCCTTCCCTCTCGACTGGTCGGTCTACCGCTGGATCGACGGTGACGAAGTCGGCCCAGACACCGTCCGGGACTGGGCCGCCTTCGGATCCGACCTGGCGGCGTTCGTGCGGGAGCTCCACAGCGTCGATCTCATGGGAGCGACTCGCGCAGATGGCCTCAGCTGGTACCGCGGAGGCAGCCTGCAGCCGTGTGACCAGTGGGTCAGCAAGTGTCTTGAAGATTGCCACACCACCGCGGGTCCGGAGCTCGACGTTGAGACTTTGGAACAGTTGTGGCGAACCGCGCTCGCACCGCCTGACCCTTCCGGACTCAACGTGTGGCTCCACGGCGACCTCAAGCCCACCAACCTCTTGGTTCGGGAGGGCAAACTCCACGCGGTCATTGACTTCGGGGGCCTCTCGGTCGGCTTTCCCGACGCCGAGCACGCCACAGTCTGGGACCTGCCGCCCCAAGCACGAGAGGTCTATTGGAAAACTCTGGACCTCAATGACCTGACCTGGACCCGAGCCCGCGCCTGGGCGATCGCGGTCGGCGTCAGTGGAATCTCTTACTACTGGCGCACCTATCCGGCCTTCGTCGCCGAATGCCAAGCACGACTTCAGGCGATTCTCACGGATGCCGCGGCGCGTTGAGCGGCGGAGCACATCGCCGACGCCGGCGCCTGGCAGACCGGCATCACGAGCGCTCAGCGGGTCACTCTCCCGTGGCGTCGCCGAGCGTGATGCGGATACCCACCGTGCCCTGCCGGCCGCGGCGCAGCACGCTCCCCCACACAGTGAGCCGCCCAATCAGGCCGTACTTCCGGCGCAGGAGGTCACGGTAGCGCTCCACGTCGGCCCCGTACACGAGCTCGGCACGGCCGGGGACGTCGTCGCCGAGGCGATTGCCGCGCACATCGCACGGCGCGACCAGGACATCGCCCCGATTGCGGATGCGCTTGACCTTGCCGGAGTCGGCCGGCGTCCACACGCCCAAGGTGTCGCCGTCACGGACCACCCACACTGGGGTCGGCACGGCAACCCCGTTCCTGCGGTAGGTGGTGACCAGCAAGTATTTGCTCGCGCCCAGCCGGTCGAGTTCAGCGTCAGGAGAAGCCACGGGCTCACCTTACAGACGGGTGTCATCGGTGATGTCGCGGCGACCGGCGGGGGACAACAGCTACGGCAGCGCCGACATGCTCGCTCGCTACACGGGCCGGCCCGAGCGCCCCCGCACCGCCACGGCCCTGCTCGCCGCCCTGCGCCGCGACGACGCCCGGTTACTGCTCTCCGAGCGCGACGTACGCCGCCTCGCCCCCGGCCGTAGCTGCCCTGGCTGGAGCGCGGCGCCGCCCCCCGACGCCGTACGCCGCGCCCTGACCACCGGCCTCCCGCCGGATCTGCGCCACCCCGCCGCCCTCACGGCCCACCGCCGGTCGTCCCCCTCCAGAACTGCGACGGCTGCTGCCGCGACTGCCGAGAGGCAAACGATCTCGCCGCGTAATCGGAGCGACCTCGCACCTTGTATGGAACATCGGTTACCTTTGTATGTAGCCAATCTCGTGGAGGTTCCCGATGTCAGCCACCCAGATCGACATCGACGACGAAGCCCTCGCGGAAGCCATGCGGCTGTCCGGCGCCAAGACCAAAAAGGAGATGGTCAACATCGCCCTACGCGAATACGCGGCGCGGCGTTCGCGCACCGAGGCGCGGATGCGCCACTTCGAACAGGCCCAGCAATGGGACGCGGAAGGGTTCTGGCAACGCCACGCGGCCGAGAAGACCGCCGCCGAGAACACCCAGAGTGCAGAGAGTGCTGCCTGAGCGTGATCCGCTACCTTGCCGACTCCACCGCCGTCTGGCGCCTTCAGCGGGATCGCAAGCTCCACGACCTCTGGGGTCACGAGCTCGACGAGGCGGCGATCGGCTCATGCGCTCCCCAACGCACAGAGTTTCTGCAGTCCGCACAAAGCCTCGACGAGTACGACCAAATGGCGGAGATGTTCACGGATCTTTTCCCGGATGTCTCCGTTCCAAAGGCCGTCTGGAAGTGGATCGAGACAGGCCAGTACCGCCTGGCCCAGCGCGGTCAGCACCAGAGCCTGTCCGCCGTGGACTGGCTGATTTGCGCGACGGCGGCACACCACGGCCTTGTCGTTTTGCATGACGACGCCGACTTCAGAGCAGCCGCCCGGCTCATCCCCGACCTCACCGAGCGCAATGTGTTCGCGACGCCGAATTGAACCGTCATCTGCCGCCACGCGAGCACCTGCCGGCACTCCTGCCGCGCTGCGGCAGTGCGGGCGCCCGAGGGTGTTCCGCTCCGGGGCTGACCACCCGGCGGGCGCCCGCCGCGCACGACACGCTTAGCTGTTCGGGCAGGTATCAGCCGAGGGCGGGGTAGTCGGTGTAGCCGCGGTGATCGCCGCCGAAGGAGGTGGTGGGGTCGGGGGTGTTGAACGGGCCGCCGGCGGCGAGGCGGGCCGGGAGGTCGGGGTTGGCCAGGTACAGCGCGCCGTAGGCGATCAGGTCCGCCGTGCCGTCCTCCACCAGACCCAGCTCCTCCGGGCCGGTCGGGTCGGTGCCGGTGAACGGGTTGAGGATGAAGGTGCCGGGCCACTCCTTGCGCAGGCGAAGGACCAGGTCACGTACGCCCGGGGCCTCCAGTTGGTGCAGATAGGCGAGGCCCAGCGGGGCCAGCCGCGCCACCAGGGCGCCGTAGGTCTCCTGAAGGTCGTCCTCGGCGATGTCGTTGTAGGGGTTGCCGGGCGAGATACGGAAGCCCACCTTCTCGCCGCCGATGGCCTCGGCCACCGCGGTCGCCACCTCGACGGCGAAGCGGATACGGCCGTCGACCGAGCCGCCCCAGGCGTCGGTGCGCCGGTTGGCACTGGGGGCGAGGAACTGGTGGACCAGGTAGCCGTTGGCGCCGTGGATCTCCACGCCGTCGAACCCGGCGGCCACCGCGTTGCGTGCCGCGGTGGCGAATTCGTCGACGGTGCGGGCGATCTCGGCCTCGGTCAGCTCCTTGGGCGTGACGAAGTCCTTGGGGCCCTCATGGGTGAACACCTGCCCCTTCGGCGCCACAGCGGAGGGGCCGACCGGCAGTTGCTCGTCCGGCAGCAGGCTGGGGTGGCCGATGCGGCCGGTGTGCATCAGCTGCGCGAAGATCACCCCGCCCTCGTCGTGCACGGCGTCGGTCACCTTGTGCCAGGCCTCGACCTGCTCCGCGGAGTGCAGCCCCGGGGTGTCGGGGTAGCCCTGCCCGACCACCGACGGCTGGGTGCCCTCGGTGACGATCAGCCCGGCGCCGGCCCGCTGCGCGTAGTAGGTCGCCATCAGGTCCGTCGGGGTCGCCCCGGGGCCGTACGCACGGCTGCGGGTCATCGGGGCCATCACGATGCGGTTGGCCAGGGGCTTGCCGCCCAGGTGGTACGGATCGAATGCCGTCGCCATGATCACATTCCTTGGTCACGGAGGGGCGCCGCGCGGTACGGCGCCATTGCCTGTCCGAACAAGTAAATCGCGGCACGGCATTCCCGCGTCACTGTGAGCTGTGTCACCACACACCCCGCTCTGCCGCGATCTCCAGCGCATATGGGCTCACCGCCGTATCGGCATCGAGCGCGATAGGCTCGTTCCTGCTCGGGCAGCTACGCATCGCAGCGAGGGACGTATGAGTCAGCCGAAGGACACGTCCGGCAGCCGGTCAGCCGAAGCCGCGGCAACGGCCGAGATGCCGATGCCGCCCTCCGTCCAGGCCGGCGCCATGACCCACGCGATCTTCCGCGTCGCCCGGCTGCACCGCATGCTCGCCGCGCAGCTGCTGCGCCGCGTCGGCCTCCACCCCGGCCAGGAGCTGGTCATGATGCAGCTGTGGGACCTCGGCCCCCAGCGCCAGGCCGATCTGGTGCGCCTGCTCGGCTCCGACGCGGCCACCATGACCCGCACCATCCGACGCCTCGAACACACCGGCTTCGTCCGCCGCCACCCCTGCGCCACCGACAAACGCGCCTTCATCATCGAACCCACCGCCGCCAGCCTCGCCCTGCGCCGCCAGGTCGAGGAGGTCTGGGCCGAACTCGAAAGCTCCGTCGCCGACAGCCTGACCCCCGACCAGCAGACCGAGGCCATCGACGCCCTGACCCGGATCGAACACAGCCTCGTCCACGCCACCGCACGGCACGCCTCCGCGGAGCAGTAACGTGCCGGTCCATGACCGACGATGACGCGACGAACGCTCTGCTGATCAAGGCCGGTTCGCTGCTCCTTGAGAGCAGTGAGCGGCTGACGTACGGCGCCGAGACGGACACGGACAAGGTCCCGCACCTGCTCGCGGAGGCGACCCGCTGCTACGACGCCGTCGCGCGGCAGCTGAGCGCCGACGACGCCGATGATGCCGAGACCGCCGCCACCGTCGCCGTGGGACGCTCGACGGCAGCGGGGCTGGCCCTGCAGCAGTGCGCCCTTGAGGAGCTGTCCTGCGACTGGTCCTGGACGGACGGGGACGACGGGCCATGGCTGGGCGATATGGAGGAGTACGACGAGGACGGCCTCAGCGAGGAGTTGGCCGCCCGGGCGGTCGAGGCGGCCCGCGCCGCCCTGGACGCCGACCCCGGCGACCCTCTCGTACCCCTTCAGCTGGGCCACGCCCTGTGCTGGTCCGGCGACCGGGACGGCGCCGTCGCCGCGTACGCCGAGGCGCTGCGGCGTGACCCGGGGGACCATGTCGCCCGCGACAGCCTCGCCGAACTCGGCGAAGAGGCGCCCGAGGAGGACGACGACGACTTCGACGGCACCGGGTCCCCGGACCGCTACGCGTTCGCCCTGGTCCACGAAAAGGCCCGGATCAGCAACTCGGAGTGGTCCTCGACAGCGTGCGTTTTCGGGTCCGTCGACGCCGCGCGGCGCGACGCCGACGAGACCCTGAAATCCTGCGACAGCGGGGGCTTCGACCCTGAAGACCTCCCGACCATGCTGAAGCTGACCCTGGAGATCCACCGCCCGGGGCAGCCCATCACCCGTTTTCCGGCCAAGCCCCTGGACGTGTCGTTCCTCATCGACTGCTCGGGGCTTCCGGAGGGCGAGCCCTTGGACCCGCCCCTGCCGCCCGGCCGGCCAGTCCGGATCGACGGTGAGACCTGCTTCCACGGCAGCCTTCGGTAGCCGGGTCCGGCTCCTTCAGACCGCCGAACCCGCCTGGGCCCGCTGCCGTACGACGCGGCGGCGCCGGCTCGGCATCCCGAGCGTCGGGTTGGCGACACCCCAGGCCGCGCCCTTGCAGACCAGTTCCTTGTAGACGGCGGCGAACCGTCCGGTCAGGGCCGCCCGGACGGCGCGGTCGTCGGCGGTGACGTACTGGATCACGCCTTCCTTACGGCCCAGCGAGATGCACTGGTTGAAGTAGCGGATCGGCACGCTCGGGAGCTTCCCGCCGGTCAGGCGGGCCGCGATGGCGTCCGCGGCCTGCCACGCGGTGGGGACGCCCGAGGCGCACGACATCCGCAGTGGCTTGTCGCCGGGGCCCATCACCATGGCCGCGTCGCCGACGGCGTACACATCCGGGTGCGAGACCGAGCGCATGGTCGCGTCGACCACGATCTGGCCGGTGCCGGTGGCCTCCAGGGCGGTGGCCTTCGCGATCGGGTGGACCGCGAAGCCGGTGGTCCACACGGTGACCGCGGCCGGGATGGCCTTGCCGTCGGCGGTGACGACGCGGTCGGCCTCGACGCCCGTGACGGCGGTGTGTTCGTGCACGGTGATGCCGAGCTTGTCGCAGACCTTGCGCAGGTGCTCGCGGCCCTTGGGCGAGAGCCAGTCGCCGAGGCCGCCGCGGGCGGCGAGGACGACATCGAGCTCCGGGCGGGCCTCGGCGATCTCGGTCGCGGCCTCCAGACCGGTGAGGCCGCCACCGACGACGACCACAGGCTGCCCGGCGTCCAGCCGGGCCAGGCGCTCGCGGAGCTGTAGCGCTCCGGGGCGGCCGGCGAGCTCATGGGCGTGCTCGGCGGTGCCGGGGACGCCCTGGTCGTTCCAGCCGCTGCCGAGGGCGTATACGAGGGTGTCGTACTGCAGTTCCTCGGCGCCGTTCGCCCCGTTCACGTCGATGACGGCGACGGTCTTACGGTCGACGTCGATGCCGGTGACCCTCGCGAGCTTCAGCTCGACGCCCGTGCCCGCGAACATCTCGCCGAAGGGCCGGGGCTTGAGGTCCTGGCCGACCGCCAGCTGGTGCATCCGGACGCGCTCGACGAAGTCGGGCTCGGCGTTGACGAGGGTGATGGTGACGTCCTCGCGGTGCAGCCGCTTGGCGAGGCGCCCGGCGGCGCTGGCTCCGGTGTATCCGGCTCCGAGGACGATGATGCGGTGCTGCATGTCCTTGCTCCTGTCTGTTCCTGTCTTCAGCGAGTCGCCCCTTGAACCGGGCGGCCCGCCGTTTCCTGACAGGAAGACGATGTGAAGCACCTCACACCGGGTCAGCGGATCAGAAGGCGTGGAGCAGGGGTTCCCCGTGATCGACGGCCGCCCACTGCTCGCTCGCGCGTTCGAGCTTGTCGGGGTTGACCTGGTTACGGAACGCGGCGATGCCCTCGGCCGTGACCTCCAGGCACACGACGCCGACGACCCGGCCGCCGACGACCGCCACGACGGCGGGGTCGCCGTTGGCGGTCGTGGCGTAGATCTCGGGTGAGCCGCCGGCGTAGGCGCGCTTGGCCTTGCCGGGTTTGAACAGGCCCCACATGAACTTCGCGACCGCGGCGGCGCCCTCGAACGCCTTGGCGCGGGCCGGGATCTTCCCGCCGCCGTCGCCGATCGCGACGGCGTCCTGGGTGAGCAGCCGCACCAGCGGCTCGGGCCGGCCACTGGTGGCGGCCGCCAGGAACTCCTCGACGATCCGCCGGGCGGTGGCCTCGTCGACTTCGGTACGGGCCCGGCCGTCCGCGACATGCTTCTTGGCGCGGTGGAAGATCTGCTGGCTGGAGGCCTCGGTGATGTCCAGGATCTCGGCGATCTCCCGGTGCGGGTAGTCGAAGGCCTCCCGCAGCACGTACACCGCCCGCTCGTTGGGGGACAGGCGCTCCATGAGAGTGAGGACCGCGTACGAGACCGATTCGCGCTGCTCGGCGGTGTCGGCCGGGCCGAGCATCACATCCCCGGCGAGCAGCGGCTCGGGGAGCCATTGGCCCACATAGGTCTCGCGCCGCGCGCGGGCCGAAGTGAGCTGGTTGAGGCACAGATTGGTGAGGACCTTCGTCAGCCAGGCCTCGGGGACCTCGATACGGTCGACGTCGGCGGCCTGCCAGCGCAGAAACGCCTCCTGCACGGCGTCCTCGGCCTCGCTCGCGGAACCGAGGAGGCGGTAGGCGATGGCCTCCAGGCGGAACCTGGAGGCCTCGAACCGGTCCACGTCGCTCATGCTCAGGGGCATGGGCCCCGATTCTACTAGCGGCCCATCGGCGGGCGGCGGTGCCCCGGGGCGACCGGTCAGCGTCGGTCCTCGACCGTCCATCCGCCGCCCAGCTCACGGCGCAGGGCGTCCAATGCCGCGTCCGCCTGCTGTCCGAACCGGTCCCATTCCTCTCGGGGCCATGGGGACGGGTCCGGTGGGTAATCCCAGTCGAGGGACGACTGGTACCACTCGCACAGCCTCGCCAATTCGGCCCGGGTGGCCGGGCTGATCGGCAGTCGTTCCAGCTCGCACGGGGACCCGTACGGGCTGTCGACGTCGTCCGGCCACAGCGGGGTGTGCGGGACACCGGCTTCGAAGAAGAAGCGCAGGTGGTGAGGGTGCATGGGGCACCCTCTCACGGCCGACGCCTCCGCCCGCGCGGTCAGGTGCGCCCGTACGGACGTCACACTGGCCGCACTCCCTGGCCGGCGCCGGTGACACACCCCCGCGATCCACCGACTCCGGCCAGGGCACCTCGCCGCGCCGTGAGCCCCCCGGACGCGGTCGGCGGGCGGGGGTCAGCCGATGCGGTCCGCGGGGGCGTTGGTCAGGTAGGTGGAGCGGGCCTGGAGGGCGCCGGTCTTGAGGGCGGTCTCCGTCTCCTCCAGGAGGTCTCCGGTCTTGGGGTTGATGATCAGGCGGAGGGTGCCGGAGTCGGTGGTCCACTCCAGGGCCGTGCCCGTGCGGCCGGTGGCGTCCTTGGCGGGGCCGGCGACCTCGACGCCGGGAAGACCGGCCAGGACACGGTAGAGCGCGGCGCGCAGTTCGGGGCGCGCCGGGGACTCGCCGAGGAGGGCGGTGGCGTTGCCGAAGGTGCTCTTGGCCTTGCCGTCGGCGGAGTTGGGGGAGGGCAGCAGCGAGCCGAGAGCCTTGGGGTCGGTGGGGAGCTTGTCGAGCTGGTTCCAGCCGAGGGTCCGGTCGCCGACGGCGTACGCCATGGCCGTGACGACGACCTTGGTGGACCCGTCCGGGTTCACCTCGGTGGACTTCCCCTTCCGGTCCAGATACCTGGTGTGGGTGCTCTCCTTCTCGCCGTCCGCCGGGACGGTGAGGTTGAGGGTGGTCTTCCAGTACGGGGCCTTGGTGGCGGGTGCGGAGGCCGCGACCTGTGCCATGTCGTTGAGGAACGCCTTGGCCGAGGCGGCCCGCGGGGGCTGCGACGGTGCGCTGTCGGTCTCGGTGAGGGCCGGGTACGCGATGACTCCGGCGGCGACGGCGGCGGCCAGCGCCGTGACGACGACGCGGGGCCGGAAGAACAGCCCGGCGAGGCGCGTGCGGCGGCGGGGGCGCGCGGCCGACGGGGTGGCGGCGGCAGGGGTGAGGGCGGCGGGGGTGAGGGCGGCGGGGGTGAGGGCGGCGGGGGTGAGGGCGGCGACGTCGGCGTCCCGCTCGATCGCCGCGCGGACGACGGCCTGCGCCGCCGCCACGGTCTCGGCCTTCGGCGGCGTCACCCGGCCGGCGGCCATCAGGGTCTCCGCTCCGGCGAAGTCGAGGTGGTTCTGCGGGCGGTCGGAACCGGAGGTGTCGGTGCCGAAGGTGTCGGTGCGAGTCATGCGGATTCTCCTGTCTTGGGCATCTGGGCGGAGGAGACGAGGGCGCCGAGCCGCTCGCGCAGCCGGGTGCGGGCGCGGTGCAGCCGGGAGCGGGCGGTGCCCGGGGGGACGCCGATGACCGAGGCGGCCTCGGTGGGGGTCAGCTGCTCCCAGGCGATGAGCAGCATCAACTCCCGTTCGACGGCGGGCAGCTTGGTCAGCGCGTGGCGCAGCGCCGGCGCGACCGCCGCGGCGTCCAGCCGCTGGTCGACGGCCTGCCACGGGTCGCTGGCGATGCCCTCCGCGAACCGCGCCGAGCCCGGCGGCGCCTCCGTCTCCAGTCGGCGCCAGTGCGCCGCCAGGACGTTTCGGGCCACCCCGAACAGCCAGGCTCTGGCCGTCCCGCGCGCCGCGTCGAAGCCGTCCCGGCTCGCGTACGCGCGCAGCCACAGCTCCGACAGCAGGTCGTCCGCCGCGCCCGGGGCACGCCGTACGAGATAGCCGTGCAGCGCCGCCGAGTGGCGGGCCACCAGCGGTTCGAACGCCGTCGGCTCCCGCTGCGAGCGCCGCAGCAACTCACCGTCCGTATCGTCCGTATGTTGTTCCCTGGTCACAGGGCCTCCGTCTCCGACCGCCGAAGTGGGCGGTCACACCCCCTACTTGTCGGGCGGAGCCGAAAGCGTTCGCGATCGGACACCGGCCTGTCGGGGGCGGGTGTTTGAATGCGGCCATGGATCCAGAGAGCACACTCTCCGCCCTTCGTGATTTCTGCGCCGAGCGCCTGGGCCCGGAACTCGCCGCCCGCTACGTGGACTTGGCCCGGCCGGGCTTCGCGCTCACCGCGGCCGAGAACCCCGGGGAGGCCGCCGGGCACAGTCGGTTCGGGGGCGGAGCGATGCTCGAACCGGGGACTCCCTGGCCGACCTGTGACGGCTTTCCGCTGAGCCTGATCGCCGTCCTCGACGCCGACGCCCTCTCCCCCTGGCTCGGCGGTGCCCTCCCCGCCGGGACGGGCTTGCTCAACTTCTTCTATCTCGACACCGAATCCGAGGAGCACGACCCCGTTTCCTACGACCTGATGCAGAAATACAGCCACTACGGGGCCGAGGTGAGCAGCGTCGTCCCGGCCCGCTTCGCGCACGCCGTCGAGACGGACCCGCCCGCCCGGTCGAGCGTCTTCGATCCGATCCCGTGGGCGGCGAAGCCCGGGTTCGCCTTCCCCGACACCTGGGATCCTGCCTGGAACGGCTTCGATGTGGGGCCCGACGCCGACGATATGGCCAGGGCCATGCCCGGCAGTTATGTGGAGAACCAGCTCACCGAGTGGTCGGAGCGGCCGGGCGCGCTCGACTCCGAGGACATGGCCTTCGGCAGGCCCCAGTTCCCCACCGGCAGCTCGCCGATGGTGCCGTTCGGCAAGGACCCGAACCGCTACCACCATCTGCTCCAGCTGTCCGGGCACGAGGAGTGGTCCATTGGTGGCGACGGCGGCTGGATGCACTGGGCGATACCCACCGACGCGCTGCGGATCGGCGACTTCGGCCAGGCGGTCCCGACCCCGGACATCTGGTGACGGGAGGGTGTCCCGGACTGTCCGGGACGCCTGAAGACCTGGCAGGGCGCCACCGCGCCCCGTCAACATCCCCTCCAAGGCCGCAAGGCGACGGACGGAGGGGCATCATGCTGGCGGACGAGTACGGATATCAAGTGTCGGGCGGAACGGCGGCGACCTATCCGAGGGTCTACGAGCGGCTGCGGCGCGAGAAGACCGCGGCCCGCAATGTCCTGCTGTTCGCCGTGGTGATGGTGGCGGTGACCGTCGCCGCCGTGAAGTGGGTGGTACCGGTCTCGTTGAACGCGGGCGTGGTCGTGGCCGGTCTGGCGGGGACCTTGGCGGTCTTCTCCGGTCTCGGCGGTGCGGTCGGCCTCGCCGTGACCGCGCCGAAGCTCACCGTCGCCCTCGGCCACCCGTTCCAGGCCTGGCCGTGTCAGCTGGAGGAGACGAAGGACCACCAGCGGCTGATCCTGCTGCTGGCGCCCGACGGCAGCGTCGCCCGGGAGCTGGACTCGGCCGTGCCCGACACCGTATGGCACGGTACGCCCGACGGCCGCGGCATGCTCTGGATCGCCGGGGACCTGCGCTCGGCGTGCCTGGTCGCCACGCCGGACGCCAAGGAGCTGTGGCGCGCCAAGGGGCGGCCGTACGAGGCGTCGCCGGTGGCCGGCGAAGGCAGGCTGCGGGCGGTGGAGGACGAGCTGCTGCGCACGGCGACCCAGCAGGCCTTCAGCGCCTGGATGCAGTGACGTACGGCAATGACGTACAGCAGCGATGTACGGCAGTGATGTACGGCGTGGCGGTGGTGGCTCCCGCGTCGGTTCTTGATGGCTTCTTCATAGGTTCTTCATAGGGCCCCTCATACGTTCGAGCCCGCCCGGCCGCACCAGCGTCCGGGCGGTCACGAGTGATTGAGGGATCTGTGTCCATGAAGGCATGTGCGCGGCGACGGTTCGCGGCTCGGGCGTGGCCGGCCGTGGTGGTGTCGGTGGTGGCGCTGGGGCTGAGCGGTTGTGGTGGGGGCGGCGGAGGCGGGGACGAGGTGGCCTCGGCGGGGGACGGAAAGACCAAGGCCGGTTCGTCGAAGGCCGGGGACGGCGAGATCGCGCGGTACGTCGAGGGGCAGCGCAGGTTCGTCACGTGTCTGCGCGAGGAGGGGCTCGAGGTCCCCGACCCCGATGCGAAGGGCCACATCGACTTCGGCGACGCGCGGGAGTTGAAGGCGGACCCGAAGTTCACCCGGGCCCAGGTGAAGTGCGAGGAGTTCTCGCTCCCGGTGCCCGAGGAGCTGGAGCGGCAGGAGAGGCCGAAGCTGTCCGCCAAGGAGATCGCGACCAGGAAGCGCTACGCGAAGTGCATGCAGGAGAACGGGGTTCCCGAGGCCCCGGACGTGGGCGACGACGGCTACTCCGACGAGGACTTCCGGAATGACGGAAAGATGTCGTGGGACCCGACGTCGGCCCGCGCCAAACGGGCCATCCGCATCTGTGCGCCGATCATCGGGGACCCGGTCAACCCCGGTAAGGGCAAGGGCTGATGGGCATCGGGCGCAGGTCCGTCCTGGTGGCGGCGGGGGCCATAGCGGTCACCGCCGTGGCGGTGGTCGGCGCGCTGGGGCTCGGCGGCGGGGACGGCTCGGACTCCGGCGGGCCGGACTCCGGGCGCGGGGACAGAACGGTACGGGTCACCCGCGGCACGCTGGTCGACGAGACGGCGGTCGACGGGACACTGGACCACGGTCCTGAGGTGCCGTTCGAGACACGGGCGGAGGGCACCATCACCTGGCTGCCGAAGGCCGAGAAGACCGTCACGCGCGGCCGGACGCTGCTGCGGGTGGACGAGAAGCCCGTCGTGTTGCTGTACGGGGACCTGCCGATGTACCGGGAGCTGGCGGTCGGCCGGGACCCGGACCGTCCCCTCCGGGGCCTGGATGTCAAGCAGTTCGAGTCCAACCTGGCCATGCTCGGCTACTCGGGCTTCACGGTGGACGACACGTACTCTCAACTGACCGCCGATGCGGTCAAGCGCTGGCAGCGGGACCTGGGCAGGCCCAGGACCGGCAAGGTGGGGACCGGGGACATCGCGTACGTGTCCGGGCCGATCCGGATCGCCCGCACGAGCGTCCGGGTGGGCGCCCAGGCCACGGGGAATGTGCTGAGCTACACGAGTACCGCACGCTCGGTGACCGTCGAGGCACCGGCCGGGGAGACCGGCTGGGCGGAGCGCGGCAATCGGGTGACCGTCGAGCTGCCGGACGGGCGTACGGTCAAGGGCCGGGTGGCGGAGGTCGGGCAGGACGCCTCCCCGGCACAGGGCGCCGAGGGCGGCGACGGGGGCGGGGGCGGGGGCGGCGACGGGGGCGGCGAAGGGGACGCGGCCAAGAACGCCAAGGTCCCGGTCCTCATCCGCGTCGAGGACCAGGAGGCCCTGGGGCAGCTGAACAGCACCCCGGTGACCGTCCGCTACGTCGGCCGCAAGCGCGAGAACGTCCTGACCGTTCCCGTGGCCGCCCTGGTGGCGCTCGCCGAGGGCGGCCACGGGCTGGAAATCGCCGACGCCGGGGGTGCCGACGGGGACGGGAAGGGCAGTCGCTTCGTCGCCGTCAAGACCGGTCTGTTCGCGAACGGCAAGGTCGAGGTGAGCGGGTCCACCGTGCGCGAGGGCCTGAAGGTGAGGATCCCCGAATGAGGCCCGTCGTCGTCTTCGAGGGGGTCACGAAGATCTACCCCGGCGGGGTCGCGGCGGTCCGTGACGCCGATCTGCTCGTCCGCTCCGGGGAACTGGTCGCCGTCGTGGGCCCGTCCGGCTCCGGGAAGTCGAGTCTGCTGCACCTGATGGGCACGCTCGACCGGCCGACCGCCGGGCGGGTCACCATCGACGGCCACGACGTGGCGCGGCTGTCCGACCGGGAGCTGTCCGCGCTGCGCGCGCAGCGGATCGGCTTCGTGTTCCAGCAGTTCCACCTGGCGGTGGGCGTACCGGTGCTCGACACGGTCGCCGACGGGCTGCTGTACGCGGGCGTGCCCCTGCGGGAGCGCCGCCGCAGGGCCTCGGTGGCGCTGGCCCGGGTGGGGCTGGCCCACCGGTCCGGCCATCTGCCCCATCAACTGTCCGGCGGCGAGCGCCAGCGGGCCGCAGTGGCGCGGGCGGTGATCGGGGAGCCGGCGCTGCTGCTGGCCGACGAGCCGACCGGCAATCTCGACTCGGCCTCGGGCGCGGCGGTGCTGGAGCTGCTGCGGGAACTGCACGCGGCCGGTACGACGGTGGTGGTGATCACCCACGATCGGGAGCTGGCCGCGGCGCTCGACCGGCGGGTGGAGATCCACGACGGGCGGATCGTCGCCGACAGCGGGGCACATGAGCCCGGCGGGGCGCATGAGCCCGGCAAGGCACATGTGCCCGGCAAGGCACATGAGCCCGGCGGGGCGGATACGGCGGTCCCGGCCCGCCCGGCGGTCTTCGGGAGGCGGCCATGAGCCGGGGGTTGCGACCGGCCCGGCTGCGGCCCGCCGACGTCGTCCGCCTGGGTGGCACCGGTCTGCGCACCCGCCCGCTGCGCGTGCTCCTGTCCGCGCTGGGCATCGCGATCGGCGTGGCCGCGATGCTCGCGGTCGTCGGGATCTCCATGTCCGGGCGGGCCGAGGTGGACCGCCGTCTGGACCGGCTCGGCACCAATCTGCTGCGCGTCTCCCCCAGCCAGTCGACGGGCAGCCAGTCCACGGGCCAGAGCTCCCAGCTGCCCGAGGAGTCCACGGCGATGATCCGGCGGATCGGCCCGGTGCTACAGGTCGCGGCGACGGGCGCGGTCAAGGACGCCAAGGTGTACCGGAACGAGCACATGCCCAGCGGGCGCACCGGCAGCATCGAGGTGCTGGCGGCCGAACCGCGGCTGCTCGCGTCGGTGGGCGGGAAGGTCCGTACAGGCAGGTGGCTGGACTCGGCCACCGCCGAGTACCCGGGGGTGGTGCTCGGCCGGCAGGCGGCCCGGCGGTTGGACGTGCACACCCCGGGCACCCGGCTGTGGCTGGGCGGCACGTGGTTCTCGCTGGTGGGCATCGTGGACCCGGTGCCGCTCGCGCCCGAGATCGACCAGGCGGCGCTGGTCGGCTGGCCCGCGGCCCAGCGGTACCTGGGCTTCGACGGCCACCCGTCGACCGTGTACGTCCGCACGGAGGAAGACCGGGTGACGGCCGTACGGGACGTGCTCGCGGCGACCGCGAACCCCGAGCATCCGAATCAGGTGGTGGTCTCGCGGCCCTCGGACGCGCTGGCCGCGCGCGAGGCGGCCGAGTCTGCGCTGACCGGGCTGCTGCTGGGGCTCGGCGGGGTGGCTCTGCTCGTGGGGGGCGTGGGGGTGGGCAACACCATGGTCATCTCCGTGCTGGAGCGCCGCCCGGAGATCGGGCTGCGCAGGGCGCTGGGCGCCACCAGCGGGCAGATCCGGGGGCAGTTCGTCACCGAGTCGCTCCTGCTGTGCGCGCTGGGCGGGGCGGCCGGGGCGGTGCTGGGCACGGGCATCACCGCCGGGTACGCGGGGGTGCGGGGCTGGCCGACCGAGGTGCCGCTGTGGGCCACGGGGGCCGGGGTCGGGGTGACGCTCGCCATCGGGGCCCTGGCCGGGCTGTATCCGGCGATACGGGCCGGACGGCTCGCCCCGACCCAGGCGCTCGCCGGGTCCTGAGCGGAGCAAGCTTGATTTGTGGTGAGTATGGGACAGCGACACGCCGTAGCGTCGGCGTGTCGGTGTC